>CAMFGH010000016.1 GCA_945949875.1 uncultured bacterium | reverse complement strand
CTACAGGAAACAGAAGAAGAAAGTAGCCCTGTGCCATGAGAAGGTAAAAAACCAGAGGAAAGACTATATCCACAAGCTGACCAGAAGGATTGCAGACAGCTATGATGCGGTGGGCGTGGAAGACCTGGACATGAAAGCCATGAGCCGGTGCCTGCATTTCGGAAAGAGTGTCATGGATAACAGCTATGGAATGTTCCGGGATATCCTGACCTACAAGCTGGAGGAGCAGGGAAAGAAACTGGTAAAGGTTGCCCGGTTCTATCCATCCAGCAAGAGATGCTGCAGGTGTGGAAAGGTGAAAAAGGAACTGAAGCTTTCGGAGCGCATATACCGGTGTGAGTGTGGAAATGTCATGGACCGGGACAAAAATGCGGCAGTGAATATCCGTGAAGAAGCAAGGAGAATGCTGACTGCATAGGCAGGAAGCAAAGAAAATAAGTCCGCATGCGGACAAAGGAAATAGAAATGCCCGTAACCGGGCTAAAATCAATCGCGGGGCACGCGAGGGTAGCCTGTGGATACTTGGCTCAGAAGAGCCATTGAACAGGAAGCCCCCACTTCAAAATCCATGATTTAAGTGGTGGGAGCATGTCACATGATTACGTTAAAACAGCGTGGCATGGAGCCACGCCGTTTTTTTGTTATGGCGAAGAGGGCAGACTGGATGGTGCGGTGAAAAAGGGAAAGACATGGCTCATTCCTTCTGATACAAAAAAGCCGGAAGATGGAAGATATAAGAGGATGAAAGCATATTATGATAAATACATAGAGCTTGAAAAGAAATACAGGGTCATTTATCCGGAAAGTCCTAATGCAACATATACAAGCCTTTTGAATTATTCAGACGATATAAATAAACCGTTTCAAAGGTGGTATAGATATAAAGAGGGATTTTCGGTTGAACTGGTAGAGCAATTGATAAAGGAGTATTCAAAACATAATGAAGGCATTATATTGGATCCGTTCTCGGGAAGCGGCAGTACGTTATTAGCTGCGAACAGCCTGGGATATTCAGGGGTTGGATTTGAGGTGAACCCTTTTTCATTCTTTTTGTCAAAATGTAAGTTAGAGCATTACACAAAGGAAAATATAGAACAATTTAAGAAAAAGTATGAAGAAATTCTTCAGAATGCGTCGGAACAAAATGCGACTGAACAAAATGAGGGCTATGTTTTACCCAAATTATCTATCAGCGATAAGGTATTTGAAGATGAAATGGAAAAGTATTATATGAACATAGGAGTGCTCATTGATCATAGCGATGCTGATGAAAAGATCAAAAACTTATTAAGATTAGGCTGGCTGGCCTGCTTAGAACCATTGTGCAATTATAGAAAAGCAGGAAATGGGCTGAAGATAAAAAAGTATGTTAAACCAAGAAGGATTACGGTAGATGAAGCCAGAGTTATGCTGCTGGAAGAATATCAGAATATATATATTGATCTGCTGAAAAGTAAAAGGAGAGGAGAGGCAACCTTATACAATGAATCCTGTTTAAATATGTCAAAGCGAATAGAAGCAAATAGCGTAGAGGGGATTATTTTTTCTCCTCCTTATGCGAATTGCTTTGATTACACGGAAATATATAAATTGGAACTGTGGTTTGGTAAGTTTGTATCGGAGTATTCTGACTTAAAGAAATTACGAAATGCTTCTTTGCATTCACATTTAAATGGTGATTTGAGCATGGAAGTGCAGTCAAGGAGCGAAATACTGACGGAGTTATTGGAAGAGTTAGAAAAAAAAGAATTGTGGGATAAGAAAATACCTAAAATGCTGAAATTGTATTATGATGATATGTTTACCGTACTGGATGATAGCTATAAAGCATTAGGTGATAAAGGATTTTGCTGTATTGTTGTAGGAAATTCCGCATATGGCGGAATCGTATTCCCGGCAGATCTGATTTTGGCAGAATATGCCGAAAAGATAGGGTTCAAAGTTGACAAAATAGAAGTAGACAGGTTCATTATTACAAGTTCCCAGCAGTATGAGATGACAAAAGAGACTGGGAAATATCTAAGGGAGAGTGTTGTATGCCTAACAAAGAATACAATCTCCCATTTTTAGGATTTTTTATAATTAAAAAGGCGGTCATGGTCTAATAAGATACCACGCCGCCTTTGTGTCACGAATTTTTAAGTTATTCAATTTTTATATATAAATTATATTCCGCCTGCGCATCTGCAATTTTCTTCAAAGCTGTCTCTAATGAGTCCATTGCCTTTTTCAAACTTTCTTCTGCCTTTGCTTTTTGTTTATCTGTTCTTGCTTCGATAATTTCCTGCTGATACCTTAATACTCTTGCCTCTATCTTCTGTTTTTGATTAGTGGCAATCTCAAGTCTTTCCATTGCCTTTTCTCTTTTTTTATCCGTTACACGGTCATATTTATCTTTAATATCATTCCATCTAGGAACATTTAGTTCAACACCATTTCGGGCTTTGTAATTTTTCTGAAATACTGCTAACCATGTAGATGCCATTGAATCACGCAATTTAGGCTCTTTAAAAGTTGTTTCTTCAATAGCAGAAATAAAATCTTCAAGACTTTCAAAAATAGCATAATCGGTTGCTCTTTCGCTATACCATACTCCTGGTCTTATTTTATGTATCACCCCATCTTTAACTTGCAGATTAATTGGGTAGTTTTCCATCCTTCTGGTTATTTGCCAAACTTTCTTTAACCAGACATCTTTAATAGTTACGATACCATCATCACTCATATCATAGCCAAATATAAGATAGTCGACATCTAACATATATGGTTTTTCTTGTATTTCTGATGCATACATTCTGAAATCCGCAATATCAAACCCAGGACTTCCATTTCTGTTGAATGCTTTAACTTCAAGAAGGCCTTTAGTTCTATCATCAGGATTTAGGAAAAAATCAGGTGGCATCTGAGTGTTTTCACTTGGTGCATATTCGATACCTCTAACATCCAGCCAGCCTTGCAACCATTCCTGCATAATGTTTCCTATCACGTCTTTCTGCTTGACAATAATGTTAACATCCCCCAAGTAAAATTTAATCTGCCCTTCTATTTCAAGGATATGGTCATCATTTATCAACTTATCATATATTTCTTGTGCTGTTAATCTCATTTTACCTTCTCCCTTCATTATCTAAATAGTTCTGTCCCAATCGCATAGCAATTTCTTTTATTACTGGAACACATACTGTATTACCGAGCAAATCAAATGCCTCTGTTTCATTCAGTATACTCAAATCATAATTATCTGGATATCCGCATAATCTTTGACATTCTCTTATTGTTAGTCTGCGAACACCTTTACCATCAACAACTCCTAACTTGGCAACATCCATTGCAACTAATGTAGGTGCAATATCATTCGGATCTAATATTTTGGAAAATTCAAAAGACAATTTTCCGGCCACAATGTTGTATCCTTTCTCCTTTTTAACATCGGGTACACGCTTTACAGTACCGTTCTTTTCTTTTATTTGCTTTTTGGGATGCTCAAACACCAAATACCCCATTTTTGTTAAATGGTTTAAAATGTCATGTAAGTTTGGAACATCAAAAAATGTACGAATTTGTTCTTCGGTTAACGGCATCCCATCCATCCACTTTATTCCAATTACATCCGCCCAATGTTTTTTTCGTCTTTCTTTTAATAAAGTATTAAGTAAAGCTCTCTCTTCCGATGATGTTTCGCCTTTTAAATCAATATCCCAAGAATGTATATTATTTTCCCCTCCGCGTTTATCCTTTATTGACTTCCCAATTACCTCCTCCGCAGTATAGTTAGCAAATAATCGTCTAGTGAACTCTGTATCTACAGTCGGTAATCCATGTTCTAAAATGTCACCTAATACCGCTTCTCTACACTCAAATCCGTCCAACGATATTACCTCATCGAGTGTACCAACGATATATACTCTTTTTCTACTTTGTGGCAAACCAAATTGCTTTGAGTCCAACAATCTATAGTTGACTTTATAACCGAGATTTTCCAAATGTGTAATTATTGTATTTATTGTATTGCCATTATCGTGATTAATAAGACCTTCAACGTTTTCAAGTAAAAATCCTTTCGCTGGACAATTTGCATCTATCTTATCTTGCAATATTCTCTCAATCTCAAAGAAAAGTGTTCCTCTTGTATCTGCAAATCCATTTCTATTGCCTGCTGAACTAAATGGTTGGCAGGGAAACCCTGCTAACAAATAATCGAAATCCGGTATATCATGATTTGTATTAACCAAGGTTATATCGCCATAGATTTCTTCTTCTCCATAAAACCCTTTATATGCTTGTATTGCGTATGGCTTTATCTCGGAAGAAAATACACATTCTGTTTCAAGTCCTAATTCATCCATGGCTTGCTGAAATCCAAGCCTTATTCCTCCTAAACCAGCGAATAAATCAATAATTCGTGGCATTATAAGTCCTCCTTTATTTGTAAATAATTGGTCCCGCTAAAAGTGTAGCACATTAGGCGTCTAAAGTCTATCGCTTGTTTAGGGACCGCATTTGCTTTCTTGTTTCCTCTCTATGCTTCTCAATCATTTTTCTCTGTTTACGATAATTAATGCAAGATGAACCATACAATAAGTCCTATCAACATCTGTTTCACCTACAAGCTTATAGATATCTACTATGTAGCAATGAAAAAGCTGCCATTCTATGAAAGCTCATAAAACGACAGCTCATTTTCTGTATTAGAAACAGTTTACTCCAGATTCAGGTGGTCTTTTGTGATCTTATAGGTTCCGAAATACATAGCGCCGATGTAGATAAGGGATAAAACGATGCTCATTGCGAAAAGCGGTGTAGTTACACTTTCCGGTGTTTCGCCTCTTAACATAGCGCTATAACCGCGATAACCGCTGATTACAGTTACGATGCTGCTGATAATCTGCATAGCCACATAAATCACAAAACCTGCCAGTACAGAGAAAGCAACGCGGTTGGAGTGGAACAGCTGACCGATTGCCATACATACATAAACAAACAGCAGATAGCTCAAAAGTCCTAATAACATGCAGACGATCATATATGCTATAAAGCCGGGGAATGACATGCCAAGTGATCTCTGCATTTCAAAACTTAACTGAGCCCAGTCGACCTCGAACAGTTCTGTTATGAATTCTGTTCCAATACCACAGACTAAAAGAATGAAAACAGAAAGGCAGGACAATATTCCTGTGATCAGCATCCATCCAAAGCTCATGATCAGTTTGCCATTAAAAATAGTAATTGGTTTTACAGGCAGTGTAAAGGTCAGATAACCCTGTACGGAATAGGTGGTCTGATAGTAATGATAACACTGGTAAATAAAAGTCATAATGCAGATTCCGATGATGGAAACAACATAAAGGGAAAACAGAATCACAGAGAAAATGGCAAGTAATTCACTTTCTCCACTGTCTGTCTGCAGGGAGTGAAGACCAAAACATCCCATAATAGTTGCAATAGCCAGAATAAGATAAACAATACCCATAAATTTTGCTGTATGTTTCCATTCGAATTTCAAAATTTTCTTTAACATTTGAAGACCTCCCTAAATAACGCGTCAATGGATTTTCCTTCCTGAACACGGATATCATCTACAGACTTATCCAGAACGAGATGACCATTTTGCAGGAAAAGCACTTGATCCAGTATGTTTTCAATATCTGAGATCAAATGAGTTGAAATCAGGATAGAAGCAGCAGGATCGTAGTTGGATAAGATCGTGCGCAAAATATAATCTCTTGCAGCCGGATCCACACCGGCGATTGGCTCATCTAATACATACAAATCTGCTTTCCGGCTCATAACCAGAATCAGCTGAACTTTTTCCTTGGTACCTTTTGACATGGATTTCAGTCTGCTTTTCGGATCAATCTGAAGATCTGAAAGCATGTGGTATGCACGGGATACATCGAAATCTTCATAAAATGCTGCAAAATACTGCAGTACTTCTTCTACCTTCTGATTCATGTTCAGGTATGTCTGATCCGGTAAATAGGAAATCACTTTTTTAGATTCTACACCGATAGGCTGATCATGAACCAGCAGCTGGCCGGATGTGGGTCTGAGAAGCCCGTTTAACATTTTGATCAAAGTGGTTTTTCCGCTTCCGTTTGGTCCCAGTAAACCGATGATGTGTCCGCCTTCTATTTCGAAACTGACATGATCTACTGCGATTTTCTTTCCGTAGGCCTTAGTCAGATCCTTGCAGGATACAAGTGCACTCATTTTGTCTCCTCCTTTATTGCATCTTCTACTAATTTGATGGTTTCTTCCTTTTTGAAACCAAGTTCTTCCATATGATGAAGAAATTCTGCGATTGTACTGATCGCCATCTGCTCTTTTAATTGTTCGATCATGGTTTGATCCTCCGTAATAAAGCGTCCATTGGTACGCATGGTATAGACTAGGCCCTCGCGTTCTAGTTCAGCAAAAGCACGTTGCATGGTATTAGGATTGACAGCAGCTTCATTCGCCAGGTCTCTGACGGATGGAAGTTTATCGCCGGGATGATAAGCACCGGTAATGATGTCCAGCTTTAGTCGTTCGATGATCTGAACGAAAACAGGTCTGTCTGAAGTTAAGTTCCAAGCCATAAGATTGCTCCTTTCTGATACGTTGTATTGCTGTATTAAGCGCATAATACAATGACACAGCAAAACTGTCAACAGGTTTTTTATAGTTTTTATAATTTTTTATTTTTCTTGTAATCTTTATTTTTTTTGTAAGTGCATGGAGAATGTGTTATCATAAGACTGGTTTTATGCGCAAAAAGGCATTTTGCGATAGAAAATCATGATGGAAAATTGTGATGGAAAATAGAGGTGTTTGATCATATGAAATGGACGAAATTTAAAGTAAAGACAATTACAGAAGCGGAGGATATTATTATCAGTACGCTTTACGATATTGGATTGGAAGGCGCACAGATTGAAGATAAGGTGCCCCTTACTGCATGGGAAAAGGAGCAGATGTTTGTAGATATTCTGCCGGATGGGCCGGAAGATGACGGAATCGCATATCTTAGTTTTTTTGTGGAAGAAACAGAGGATGGCTCTTTGATGCTGAATGGAGAAGCTACTACAGCGGAGCTGATTCTGGAAAAGGTAAAAGATGAACTGGACCAGCTTCGGGAATTTATGGATATTGGGGAAGGAAGTGTCTCTGTAGATGAAACGGAAGATATTGACTGGATCAATAACTGGAAACAGTTTTTCCATCAATTTACCATTGATGATCTGCTTATTATTCCATCCTGGGAAGAAGTGAAACCGGAAGATGCAGATAAAAAGATTCTTCATATTGATCCGGGAACTGCGTTCGGAACCGGAATGCATGAAACGACCCAGCTCTGCATCCGCCAGATTTGGAAATATCTGACCAGTGAAACAGTAATGCTGGATGTGGGAACCGGAAGCGGAATCCTGGGAATCGTTGCCTTGATGTATGGGGCAAAAAAGGTGGTGGGAACCGATCTGGATCCCTGTGCGGTTCCGGCAGTAGAAGAAAATCTGCAGGTAAATCAGATTCCACCGGAAAAATTTGATATGATGATCGGAAATATCATTACCGAAAAAGAAGTGCAGGATAAAGTGGGATATGAATGCTATGACATCGTTGTGGCAAATATTCTGGCAGATGTACTGGTTCCTCTTACGCCGGTGATCCTGAACCAGTTAAAGCCGGGCGGAATTTACATTACCTCCGGTATCATTGACGATAAAGAGCAGACTGTCCGGGATGCTGTGGAAAAGGCCGGACTGGAAATACTGGAAGTGACCTATCAGGGTGAATGGGTCAGTGTGACTGCACGGAAGAAATAGGAAAGGAAACTATGTATCAATTTTTTGTGGAACCATCTCAAATACAGGGGAATCGAATCGAAATTACCGGGCAGGACGTAAATCATATCAAAAATGTTCTCCGCATGAAGGTGGGAGAAGAGATCGCTGTCAGCAACGGAATCGATCAAAAGGAATACCGGTGTGGAATCCTGGAGCTGTGTGAGGATAAAATCCTCTGCGAACTTCGTTTTATCAAAGAAGACGGACTGGAACTCCCATCCCGTATTCATCTTTTTCAGGGACTGCCCAAGGCAGATAAGATGGAACTTATTATACAGAAGGCAGTGGAACTGGGGGCCTATGAGATCATTCCCATGGCCTGCAGACGCTGTGTGGTAAAGCTGGATGAGAAAAAACAGAAATCCAGAATCACCCGCTGGCAGGGAATCGCAGAGGCTGCGGCCAAGCAAAGCAAACGTCGTGTGATTCCGGTAGTAAAAGAAATGATGAGCTTTACAGATGCTATAAAGTATGCGGAAAACATGGATGTGACCTGCATCCCATATGAACTGGCAGAGGGAATGGAAAAGACAAAGCAGCTGATCGAGAGTGTGAAACCGGGACAGGATATTGCGGTTTTCATTGGGCCGGAAGGCGGCTTTGAAGAAGGGGAGATAGCGAAAGCTGTAGAGGCAGGTATTGTGCCGATCACTCTGGGAAAACGGATCCTCCGAACAGAGACTGCCGGTTTTACGGTAATCTCATGGCTGATGTATCAGTTGGAAACGTAGTGGGACAATCGGAACCATCTGACAATAGATTGGAAAACATCCTACAATAAATCGGAAAATCAGACACCTTTTTCTGAAAATAGACATAATATATAATATGTACTAGAACGGAAAGGAAAAGAAAATGGAAGTATATTTGGATAATTCTGCCACAACCCGGGTGCTGCCGGAAGTCGCTGAATTGATGAATAAGATCATGACAGAAGACTATGGAAACCCGTCCAGTATGCATTTCAAGGGAATGCAGGCTGAAAATTATGTAAAACATGCAAAAGAACAGATTGCAAAGGTACTGAAAGTAAATGAAAAAGAAATCCTCTTTACTTCCGGTGGTACCGAATCGGATAATATGGCACTGATCGGCTGTGCTATGGCAAATAAACGGGCGGGGATGCATCTGATCACGACAAAGATTGAACATCCTGCTATTTTGCAGACGATGAAATATTTAGAGCAGCAGGGTTTTGAAGTAACCTATCTGCCGGTTGATGAGTATGGAAGGGTGCGTCCGGAAGACCTGCAGCGCAGTATGCGCAGAGATACCATACTGGTATCTGTTATGTACACCAATAATGAAATCGGGGCAGTGCAGCCCATTGCAGAGCTGGGAGCACTGATAAAAAGGATGAATCCGAGAACTTTGTTCCATGTGGATGCGGTTCAGGGGTTTGGCAAATATAGAATCTGGCCAAAGAGAATGAATATAGATCTGATGTCTGTCAGTGGTCATAAAATACATGGCCCCAAAGGTGTAGGCTTTTTGTACATTGGAGAGAAAGTGAAAATTCATCCTATCATCTGGGGTGGAGGACAGCAGAAAGGCATGCGCTCCGGAACGGAAAATGTACCGGGAGTTGCCGGGATCGGCCTTGCAACGGAAAGAATCTATGAACATCTGGATGAGGATGTGGAAAGACTATACGATATTCGGGAAGCTTTTATAAATGGACTTTCCGGGCTGAACCAGGTGGTTGTAAATGGCCTGCCAGGAAGAGAAACAGCACCCCATATCGTCAGTGTATCCATTTGGGGAGTAAGAAGTGAGGTACTCCTGCATGCACTGGAGGACAGAGGTATTTGCGTATCTGCGGGCAGTGCATGTGCTTCCAATCATCCCCAGACCTCAGAAACACTAAAAGCCATTGGTGTAGAAAGGGATCTTCTGGATTCTACCATACGATTTAGTTTTTCCATCTTTACAACCATGGAAGAAATAGAGTATACTTTGCAGGCACTCTATGATATCATACCGGTGCTTCGTAAATATTCCCGTCATTAGGATTTAAATAGAAACTTTCATTTCATCAGGCAGTGTGGCATTCTTTCCGGAATGCCGGCAGCCTGATAAGTGGCAGTCTGATAAGCAGCAACTTGTTAACCGGTAGCCGGATAAGTAACCTGACAAGTAATAAGAAAGGAACCCCATGATTTTTAAAGCATTTTTGATCAAATACGCGGAAATCGGCGTAAAAGGACGAAATCGTTATATTTTTGAGGATGCATTGGTTCAGCAGATGAAATATGCCTTGAAGCGATGTGAAGGAGAGTTTTCTGTTCGAAAAGAGCAGGGACGTATTTATGTGGATGTAGAATCGGAATTCTATGATTATGATGAAGTGGTGGAAAACCTAAGCAGAGTATTTGGTATCTCCCATATCTGTCCGATGATCCAGCTGGAAGACGAAGGATTTGAGAAGCTGGGACAGGACATTGTGTCCTATTTTGATGAGGTTTATCCGGACAAGCATATTACATTTAAAGTAAACGCAAGACGTGCCCGTAAAAATTATCCAAAGACTTCCATGGAAATCAACGAGGACCTGGGAGAAGTACTGTTAAATGCTTTTGAAGATCTCCGGGTAGATGTGCATAAGCCGGATGTTATGCTTTCGGTAGAGATCAGAGAACACATCTATGTTTATTCCATTGTGATTCCGGGACCGGGGGGAATGCCGGTTGGTACAGCCGGAAAAGCCATGCTGCTGCTTTCAGGTGGTATTGATTCACCGGTAGCCGGTTACATGATTGCAAAGCGTGGTGTAAAGATTGATGCTGTTTATTTCCATGCACCGCCTTATACCAGTGAACGTGCAAAACAGAAAGTGGTGGATTTGGCAAAAGAAGTGTCCAAGTATGCGGGACCGATTCATCTGCATGTGATCAATTTCACTGATATTCAGATGTATATTTATGAAAAATGTCCTCACGATGAGCTTACCATTATCATGAGACGATACATGATGAGAATTGCAGAAACCATTGCAAAGCAGACAGAATGTATCGGACTGATCACAGGGGAGTCCATCGGACAGGTTGCATCCCAGACCATGCAGTCCCTGGCAGTTACCAACGAGGTATGCACTCTACCGGTATACAGACCGCTTATTGGCTTTGATAAAATCGATATTGTGGATATTTCAGAAAAGATCGGAACCTATGAAACATCCATTTTGCCATATGAAGACTGCTGTACGATTTTTGTGGCAAAACATCCGGTTACAAAACCGAATTTATCGATTATCAAAAAACATGAATTACATTTGACGGAGAAGATTGATGAGCTTGTGCAGACTGCACTGGATACAGATGAAGTGATCATTGTAAAGGATGAAGGTTGATTACAAAAGACAGAGACGAGATACGCTTTGCGAATCTCGCTCTGATTAGCGGTCGTCAAATACTCATTCGTGCAAGCGCGATGAGCATTTTCCTCGTCGCCATAACAAAAAAAGAAAGCTGCCACACCGGGTGTGACAGCTTTCAAAGATTTTTCTTTTGCACTCATTAAATCATGTATGGTTTTAATACAGCGAGTACTTCATCGATATTATCTTCTGCATGAATATTTAAATCAATCGGTTTGGAAAGATCCAGAGAGAAGATACCCATGATGGATTTTGCATCTATAACG
This sequence comes from uncultured bacterium, assembly GCA_945949875.1. Lineage (GTDB taxonomy): Bacteria > Bacillota > Clostridia > Lachnospirales > Lachnospiraceae > 1XD8-76. The sequence goes on along the minus strand of CAMFGH010000016.1, from coordinate 26,450 downwards.
TATCTTCCGGATACTAAATCAAAATCATAATCAAATTTTGTAATTTCATTTACAAAAGATTTAACCTTATCAATAGAGTTTAAAGAAATCTGTACTGTTTTCATGAGTTGTTCCTCCTTATACATACATAAACTGATAATTCGCAATTTCTGAATTTAGTCTACTTGGGAGACGAAGAAAAGTCAATAATAAAACAGTACAAAAAATCAGGAGATTCCTATGAAAAGTGTGGCATTACATAACCTTGGATGCAAGGTAAATACCTACGAATTAGATGTCATGCGTCAAAAATTACATGAAAATGGTTATTCTATTGTATCATTTGACGAAGTGGCCGATATCTATATTGTAAATACATGCTCTGTAACCAATATCGCAGACCGGAAAAGCAGACAGATGCTTCATCAGGCGAAAAAACGTAATCCACAGGCAGTTGTAGTAGCTGTCGGATGTTACGCCCAGACAGGAACACAGCAGGCCAAAGAAGATGAGGCTGTGGATCTGATTGTAGGTAATAACAAAAAGAAGGATATTGTGGAAATCCTGGAACAGTATTTTCTGGATCATCCGGATAAAACCCTTCACGATACCACAGTGATCGATATTAACAAAACAAACCAGTACGAAGAAATGACGTTAAAAACCACCACAGAGCATACCCGGGCATACATCAAAATACAGGATGGGTGCAACCAGTTCTGTTCCTACTGCATCATACCTTATGCAAGGGGAAGGGTAAGAAGCAGACAGGAAAAGGATATTCTGGCAGAAGTTGAGAATCTGGTATCCTCTGGTTTCCGGGAAATCGTTGTAACAGGAATTCATATCAGTTCCTACGGAATGGATTTTGACGGGAAGAAAAATCCGGTGGGAACCGAAGCTTTTGATTACCACAGGCTGCTTTCCCTGCTGCAGAAGCTGAACCGCTTGGAAGGATTGTCCCGCATACGCTTAGGCTCACTGGAACCTCGTATCATCACAAGAGAATTTGTACAGGAGCTTGTGAAACTGGAAAAGCTTTGTCCTCATTTTCATTTATCCCTGCAAAGCGGCTGTGATGAAACACTGCATCGGATGAATAGACATTACACCACAGGGGAATACTTGGAAAAAGTCAAAATATTACGGGAGTGCTTTCCTAATCCGGCAATCACAACAGATGTGATCACGGGTTTTCCGGGAGAAACGGATGAAGAATTTGAAAAAACAAAGGATTTTCTGGACAGAGTTCATTTTTATGAAATGCACATTTTCCCTTATTCCAAGAGAAAAGGAACGGTAGCCGCAGACAGAAAGGATCAGGTTCCGGACAGAATCAAAAAAGAAAGAAGCAGTATTCTTCTGGAAATGGAAAGGAAACAGTCGGCAGAGTACCGCAGAAAATGGATCGGGAAAACAGAGGAAGTGCTTTTGGAAGAACAGAAAAGAATCGGCGAGGAAATGTATCAGATCGGGCATACGAAAAACTATGTGAGAGTTGCTGTAAAGACGGATGAAAATTTATCAGGGCAGTTACATACCGGCTTGATAACCGGCTTTTTGCAAGAGGATTTAATGCGGATGGAATAGTTGAATTTTAGTACTGTTTAGAGTAAAATGAAGGGTGTTCAGGGCGTTAAAAAAGTACATTTATTGCGGAAAAAGAGAAAGTGCGGCATATGGGCTGCATCAGAGAAGGATGAGATAATATGGCAGAATTAGGAAACACACAGTTCTTTAAAGTGGATACAGAAACAGAAAACGGTGTAAAAATCATTCTGGATACCGTTTACCATGCACTTACGGAGAAAGGATATAACCCGGTAAATCAGATCGTGGGTTATATCATGTCCGGCGATCCTACTTATATTACCAACCATCAGGGAGCCAGAAGCCTGATCATGAAAGTCGAAAGAGACGAGCTGGTAGAGGAATTGCTGGAAGAATATATTAAAAGTAACAGATGGAAATAGGAGAATGTCATATGCGAATTATGGGCTTGGATTTTGGCTCTAAGACAGTAGGGGTTGCCATAAGCGATCCACTTCTGATCACAGCGCAGGGCATTACCATTATCCGAAGAAAAGAAGAAAACAAGCTGCGTCAGACTCTGGCACAGATCGAAGAACTGATACAGGAGTATGAGGTCACGGAAATCGTGCTGGGGAATCCCAAAAACATGAACGACACATTGGGAGAGAGGTCAAAGCTTTCCGAAGAATTTAAAGAGAAACTGGAAAGAAGGACCGGTCTGCCGGTGGTGTTGTGGGATGAAAGACTTACCACAGTGGCCGCCGATAAGGCTATGATGGAGGCAGGTATCCGCAGGGAACACAGGAATGAGCATGTGGACAGAATTGCGGCTATCTTTATTTTGCAGGGCTATTTAGATTATCGGAAAAACATGGAGGAGCAAAATGGATAAGATTACATTTGCTGTCAGTGATACGGAAACGGCAGACTTTTTTGTTTTGGAGCAGACCAGGCTTGGAGGAACGGATTATATTTTAGTAACAGATATGGAAGATGGAGATGGCGAAGCTTTGATTCTGAAAGATCTGTCAAAACCGGAGGACAAAGAAAGCGTGTACGAGATTGTATCCGACGATACAGAGTTGGATGCAGTGGCAGCTGTCTTTGAAAAGATGATGGATGACATAGCATTTGTTTCAGAAGAGAAAGAATAACCGCTCCATTTATATGGAGGTTGTCGCTTGAAAAAGAATAAGGAAAGTAATTCCAAACTGAAAATCATTCCTTTGGGAGGTTTGGAAGAGATTGGTATGAACATTACTGCCTTCGAATACGAAGACAGTATTGTTGTTGTGGACTGCGGTTTATCGTTTCCGGATGACGATATGCTGGGAATAGATTTGGTAATTCCGGATATAACATATTTAAAGAATAATATGGATAAAGTAAAGGGGTTTGTGATCACCCACGGGCATGAGGATCATATCGGCGCATTGCCCTATGTTTTAAAAGAAATGCCCTTACCTATTTATGCCACCAGATTAACCATGGGTATTATCGAACATAAACTGGAAGAGCATAATTTAATTGGTAATATCAAGAGAAAAGTAGTAAAATTTGGACAGTCAATTAACCTCGGGGTTTTCCGAATTGAATTTATAAAGACAAATCATAGTATTGTGGATGCAGCTGCACTGGCGATTTACTCTCCGGTTGGAACCGTGGTTCATACGGGAGATTTTAAAGTGGACTATACCCCTGTATTCGGGGATGCCATTGATCTTCAGCGATTCGCAGAACTTGGAAAAAAAGGTGTTCTGGCGCTGATGTGTGATTCCACCAATGCGGAACGCCCGGGCTTTACTCCTTCTGAGAAAACTCTGGGACCTACCTTTGATCATATTTTTGAAGAGCACAAAAACACACGTATCATCATTGCCACCTTTGCATCCAATGTGGACAGGGTTCAGCAGATCATTAACTCTGCCTATAAATTCGGACGAAAGGTAGTGGTGGAAGGCCGCTCTATGGTAAATATCATTGAGACAGCTACCAAGCTGGACTGCCTTCAGATACCGGATAATACTTTGATAGAGATCGAGCAGCTGAAAAATTTCCCGGAAGAAAAAACGGTTATCATTACCACCGGAAGCCAGGGAGAAAGTATGGCTGCGTTGAGCCGGATGGCCAGCAACAATCATCGGAAAATTTCCATCGGGCCAAAGGATACCATTATTTTTTCATCGAACCCGATTCCGGGAAATGAGAAGGCAGTAACAAAGGTCATCAATGAACTGCTGGTAAAGGGCGCAGATGTTATTTTCCAGGATGCCCACGTATCAGGTCATGCCTGTCAGGAAGAAATCAAACTGATCTACAACCTGGTTCAGCCAAAGTATGCCATACCGGTGCATGGGGAATATAAACACTTAAAAGCACAGGCCAAGCTGGCAGAAGGATTGGGAATCCCGAAAGAAAATATTTATATCCTGAAATCCGGGGATGTACTGGAGCTGAATGAAGAAGAGGCAGCAGTGACCGGACATGTAACCGTCGGTGATATCATGGTAGATGGTCTGGGAGTCGGCGATGTGGGAAATGTCGTGTTAAGAGACAGACAGCACCTGGCTGAAAACGGTATCATCATTGTGGTACTGGCCCTTGACCAGTATGAAGGACAGTTGATGGCAGGACCGGATATCGTATCCAGAGGATTTGTTTATGTAAAAGAATCCGATGAGCTGATGGATGAAGCAAAAGCAGCAGCGCTTTCCGCAGTGGAACGCTGCATGGATAAAGGGGTTACCGACTGGGGTAAGATCAAAGCATGTATCCGTGACGAACTGGCTGATTTTATCTGGAAGCGTACCAAACGCAGACCGATGATCCTGCCGATCATCATGGAAGTATAATGATAAAGGAATGACAGACTAAATGCTTAAGCGGGAAAAAGATGTTTCTGAAAAGGTAGATGCGCTGGTAGAGAGTATCAAAGCGTCAAATATATATAATAATTATTTATTACAAAAAAGCAGAGTTGAGAAAGAGCCGGAACTGAAAAAGAAAATAGACGATTTTCGCAGGGAGAACTTCGAAGTTCAGCAGAACTATCAGGGAGCGGAACTGGATAACAAGATCGAGGAATTTGAAATGCGTTATGCATCGTTCCGACAGAATCCGCTGGTGGATCAGTTTTTAAGTGCGGAGCTTGCTTTTTGCAGACTGATTCAATATATTGAAAACAGGTTGGAGACGGAACTGGATTTTTGACAGAGGTACAGATTATGAATTTTAAGCAGCTAACCATTACGTTGGGAACCATCATAGTAAAAGTAGTCGTTGCATACTTTATTATCATAAATGTGGCAAAATATGCGGCAACAGCCTATGATTTCGGCTTCCGGATCTTTACGGAAGAACCCATGACCGGGCAGCCGGGCATCACATATAATGTTACCATTACGGAAGAGACTACCCCCAAGCAGGTAGCCAATGCTTTGGAAGAATACGGTCTTATCCGGAACCAGAACCTGTTTTATGCGCAGTACATGGTATCCGAGTATAAAGATAAATTTGTTCCGGGCAATTATGATCTGAACACATCCATGACAGCGGAAGAAATGATGGCTGTTATGTCACCGGGGGCAGACGAGGAAGAAGCGGAAGAATGATCGTAGATGAAAGAATGACTGCCTTTATCAATTCCATGGATAAAGGCAATACCCCTTTTTTAAATGAAATAGAAGACGAAGCGAAAAAAACCAATGTGCCAATTATCAGGACGGAGATGCAGAGCCTGCTTAAGTTTTTACTTGCTATGAAAAGACCTGCCTCCATTCTGGAAGTGGGTTGTGCAATTGGTTTTTCTGCGTTATTGATGAGTACATACGCACCGGAAAACTGTCATATTACCACCATTGAGAAGTATGAAAAGAGGATTCCCATTGCCAGGGAGAATTTCAGGAGAGCCGGAAAGGAAAAGGAGATTACCCTTCTGGAAGGAGATGCTACAGATATCCTGAAAGAGTTATCGGGCCACTATGATCTGATTTTTATGGATGCGGCAAAGGGACAGTATATCCATTTTATGCCGGAGGTTTTGCGACTGTTACCGGTGGGCGGACTGCTGATTTCCGACAATGTGCTTCAGGAGGGAGACATCATAGAATCCCGGTATGCAGTGACCAGAAGAGACCGGACCATTCACAGCCGCATGAGAGACTATTTATATGAACTAACGCACCATCCACAGCTGGAGACTGTAATCCTTCCGGTAGGAGACGGTGTTACCTTAAGTGTAAAAAAGGATATCAGATGAGTATGAGAAAAGTAGAACTTTTGGTTCCGGCGAGCAGCCTGGAAGTGTTGAAAACAGCAGTCATTTTTGGAGCAGATGCAGTCTATATCGGTGGCGAGGCTTTTGGATTGCGTGCCAAGGCGAAAAATTTTTCCATGGAAGAAATGGCGGAGGGAATCCGCTTTGCCCACGAGCATCAGGTAAAAGTATATGTGACAGCCAATATTCTGGCCCACAACTACGATCTGGAGGGCGCAAGAGCCTATTTTAAAGAGTTAAAAGAAATCGGCCCGGATGCGCTTATCATATCTGATCCGGGGATGTTTACCATCGCAAAAGAAGAATGCCCGGAAATCGATATTCATATATCAACCCAGGCAAACAATACCAATTACCTGACCTATCAGTTCTGGCAGAAACAGGGAGCAACCAGAGTGGTTTCTGCAAGAGAGCTTTCCCTGCAGGAGATCAAGGAGATTCGTGCCCATATTCCGGAGGAGATGGAAATCGAATCCTTTATTCATGGAGCAATGTGCATTTCCTATTCCGGAAGATGCCTGCTCAGCAATTATTTCACAGGTAGAGATGCCAACCATGGTGCCTGCACCCATCCCTGTCGTTGGAAATATGCAGTGGTGGAAGAAAAAAGACCCGGAGAGTATCTGCCGGTATATGAAAATGAACGGGGAACCTTTATTTTCAACTCCAAAGATCTTTGTATGATCGAATATATACCGGAAGTGTTAAACGCGGGAATCGACAGCCTGAAAATAGAAGGGCGGATGAAAACTGCTTTATATGTGGCTACCGTGGCCAGAACCTATCGGAAAGCCATCGATGACTATCTGGAGTCGGAAGAGAAATACCGGGCCAATATGGACTGGTATAAGGCGGAAATATCAAAGTGTACCTATCGCCAGTTCACAACCGGGTTCTTTTTCGGGAAACCCGATGAAAACACACAGATCTATGACTCCAATACCTATGTGAATGAATATATTTATCTGGGAATTATCGAAGCCATCGATGATCGGCGACTGGCCCGGATCGAGCAGAAAAACAAATTCTGTGTAGGAGACCGGATAGAGATCATGAAGCCGGATGGACGAAACGTACAGACCCAGGTGCTGGATATGTTTGATGAGGAAGGAAATCATCTGGAAAGCTGTCCTCACTCCAAGCAAGTCATTTACCTGAAGCTGTCGGAAATGCCGGAAGTATATGATTTACTCCGGGTAGAAAATCCGGAGCAGAGGATAAACAATGTTAAAGGATAACATCAAAGCATTTCTAAAAAAACATGGCCCGGTATACGGAATACTGCTCCTGTATGTGCTGGTATTTCTGTATCCTTATCTGCAGCGTAATCTGGTCATCGGAGCGGATTATATGTATCATTTGGCCCGGATTCAGACCATCGCAGAAAACCTGAGGGCCGGGGAGTTCCCGGTGAAGATTCACAATGGAATGAATCTGGGATATGGATACGGAAGCGGCTTTTTCTATCCTAATTTTTTCTTTTATATTCCTGCAGTATGGATGCTGATGGGGATCAGCCTTTGGAATGCTTATAAGGGTTTTGCAGCGCTCATAGCACTGGGAATCGCCCTTTCCATGTATCATTGCGGTTACTATATGGCGAAAAAACGTGTAGCCGGAGTCCTTTCAGCAGTCAGCTATCTGTTTTGTCAGCCCCTTTTAATGGATCTGTATTATCGGTTTGCACCGGGAGAATGCATTGCATTTATCTTTGTACCGATTGTTCTGGTGGGATGCCACAATTTGTTTCGGGAAGAGTTTGATAAGCCCTGGCTTTTGGGCATGGGATTTTTAGGATTGGGGCTGGCTCATCCGGTGACCATTGCCGGTATGCTCCTTCTGATGGTGTGTATGTGCATCGTGCATATTAGAGTGTTTGTGAAAAACCCTGCAAAATGTAGAAAGCTTTTGATAACAGGACTTGTGGTACTGGCCTTATCCATTTCCTACTGGCTTCCTATGGTGGAACAGGTGATGGATCAAACATTTCATTTTATGGAGCCATGGACCAATGTGGACGAAAATGTTGCTTCGTTTTGCAACGGATGGATCGGTACCATTCATAGCATGGGATATGGTATGATACTGATGGCTGTTCTTGGACTGGGATGTGTCCTGTTTATTGTGGTGGCAAGACCGCAAAGGAAAGAAAGTTTTTCAGTGGGTATTCTGTGGACTCTGATCGGAGTAGGTATGGCACTGCTGGCCACCTGGAAGCCTTTTTGGACCGTTATGCGTCCATTTCTTAATTTCCTGCAATTCCCATGGAGAATTCATTTATTTGCCTGTGCTTTTCTCTGCCTGGGAAGCGTCTGCCTTTTGTTACAGCTTTTCGGACAGGAAAAAATAATGCTTTTTATGACAGCTGTGATCAGCTGCTTCCTGATTTTCGGTGAAGTGCAGTTCATGCAGCCCCAGATAAAAAATTATGCAGGTATAGAGCTGCTGGATATCTGCGCTGATGCAACGTCCAATGGAGGCGGAGAAGAGTGGCAGCCTGCAGGTTTTACATCAGCAGTGTTAAATTCTGCAGAAAATACCACGGTTTTTGATGACCGGGGGAATGGAAAGGGGTATACGAAACAGGGAAGCAGAATCCGCTTTTCGGCAGCAGATTTCTCCGACTTTGGTGAACATACGGCAGATGCAAAGGACACGGATTCAGTGAAGCCTTCAGAAAGGTCTGTAGAAAAGTATGTAGAGAAGTCTGTAGAAAAGTATGTAGAGAAGTCTGTAGAAAAGTATGTAGAGAAGTCTGTAGATAGAACATATCGGTTACCTTATGTGTACTACAAAGGCTACCGGGCGGTTTATTATGACGGGGCAGGAAACCCCATAGAAGACGCGGAACTGATGGAAGATCCGGAAACCCACATGCTGCTTATGAAGGCTGTGGATGAAAAAACATCCGGATATTATGAGATATACTACGCAGGAACTCTCCTGCAAAAGGTTTCCTACGTGGTGTGTATGATTGCATGGCTGGCTCCTGCCGGAGTGTTATTTATGCAATACTTACATAGAAAAAAGGGAAAATAGATTTTTTTTGATGGAAATAACAAAAAATATTTTTCCTACTTGCAAAGTAATGCGAATAAGAGTATTTTAATTAAAAAGGTCGCAAGACAAAATAAAGTAAGCATGAACGAAGATGTTCCAAAAAGTTGTTTTTTGGAACATTTTTTTATACAATCAATAAGGACGACAAACTAGGGAAGCTATTGATTTGTGAAAGTTCGTGTAACCTAAAATAAGGAGGCAATGCAATGAGTGAAGTAGTAAATGTGGAAGAGTTATTTGGAAAAAATGTCTTTAACTTAAGTAAGATGCGTGAGCGTCTTCCGAAGAATGTTTACAAAGAAGTCGTTAATGTAATGGAACACGGTGGCGAATTATCCATGAGTGCAGCAAACGTTGTTGCCAAAGAGATGAAAGACTGGGCTATTGAAAATGGTGCCACACACTATACGCATTGGTTCCAGCCACTTACCGGTATCACTGCTGAAAAACATGACGCATTTGTATCCCATCCGGATGCAGATGGCAAAATGATCACAGAATTTTCCGGAAAAGAATTGATCAAAGGTGAGCCTGATGCATCATCTTTCCCATCCGGTGGTCTTCGTGCAACCTTTGAAGCCAGAGGATATACAGCATGGGATATTACATCCCCTGCATTTTTGAAAGAATCTGCCTGCGGAACCATTCTTTGTATTCCCACAGCATTCTGTTCCTACACCGGTGAAGCACTGGATAAAAAGACACCGCTTCTTCGTTCCATGGAAGCAGTCAGTCAACAGGCAGTTCGTATCGTAAGATTATTTGGAAATACAGAGGCTACAAAAGTAACCGCATCGGTAGGTCCTGAACAGGAATATTTCCTGGTAGATAAAGATCTCTATATGCAGAGAGAAGACCTTATGTTTGCAGGTCGTACTTTATTTGGTGCGCCGGCTCCAAAAGGTCAGGAAATGGAAGATCATTACTTTGGTGTTATCAAAGAGCGTGTAGGCGCATATATGAAGGACTTAAACGAAGAACTTTGGAAACTGGGTGTAACAGCAAAGACCCAGCATAACGAAGTAGCTCCGGCACAGCATGAACTGGCACCGATTTATGAAACAGCAAATATCGCAGTAGACCATAACCAGCTGGTTATGGAAACTATGAAACGTGTTGCATATAAACATGATTTAAGATGTCTGTTACACGAGAAACCATATGCAGGTGTGAATGGTTCCGGTAAACACAATAACTGGTCTATTACAACAGATACCGGTGAAAACCTTCTTGATCCGGGTGATACACCAAATAAGAACGTTCAGTTTCTTCTGGTTCTTGCCTGCATCCTGAAAGCAGTAGATACCCATGCAGATCTGCTTCGTCAGAGCGCTTCTGATGTTGGTAATGATCACAGACTTGGCGCAAACGAGGCACCTCCGGCTATTATTTCCATCTTCCTTGGCGAGCAGCTGGAAGATGTTGTAAAACAGCTGATTGAAACAGGTGATGCATCCAAATTAAAAGAAGGTGGAAAATTACTGACAGGTGTATCCACACTTCCTGATTTTGAAAAAGATGCAACAGACCGTAACAGAACATCACCATTTGCCTTCACCGGTAATAAGTTTGAGTTCCGTATGGTAGGATCTGCTGATTCCATCGCCAGCCCGAACACAACACTGAATGCAATCGTAGCAGAAGCATTCTGCGAAGCTGCAGACAGACTGGAAAAAGCAGATAACTTTGAAGTGGCAGTACATGACCTGATTAAAGAATATATGACAAAACACCAGAGAATCATCTTCAATGGTAACGGATATTCCGATGAATGGGTTGCAGAGGCTGAAAAACGTGGTCTTCCAAATATCAAATCCATGATCGAAGCTGCAAGCACACTGACTACAGACAAAGCGGTTTCCTTATTTGAAAAATTCGGAATCTTTACAAAGGTAGAACTGGAATCTCGAGAAGAGATCATTTACGAAACTTATGCAAAGACCATCAATATTGAAGCACTTACTATGATCGATATGGCAGGTAAGAAGATCATTCCGGCTGTTGTAAAATACAGTAAATCCCTTGCAGATGCTGTAATCGCTGTAAAAGAAGCCGGTGCAGATGCAACGATCCAGGCAGATCTGCTGAAAGTCGTTACAGGCAAGCTGGCTGAAATGCAGAATGCTCTTGCTAAACTGAAAGATCTGGAAGCAAAAGCAAGTGCTATGGAAGATGTAAAAGCACAGGCATTCTTCTACAAAGATGAAATCAAAGTGGCAATGGAAGAACTGAGAAAACCGGCAGACGAACTGGAAATGATCGTAGATAAAGACATTTGGCCAATTCCTACATATGGTGAATTGATGTTCGAAGTATAAATCAGCTTAAAGTTTATTCTTTTCTTTTCCCAATAAGCGGGTGGCGTGGATCATAGAAACGCCACCCGTTTTTATTCCGAAATTTTTCGAGGAAACCCTAAGAATATTATGATATGTGCATAAAAAGATGCGCAGAAAACAGTACAAACTGCTCAAAAAATAAAAAAGGAAAAAAGTTAAAAAAAGACTTGCAATCTGCTCGTCTTTCTAGTATACTTTTTCAAGTAGTCAAGAGGTATCGCGAGCTTCAAAGGCTACTTCATATATATAGCGCTATCGCCAAATGGTAAGGCAACGGACTCTGACTCCGTCATTTTCAAGGTTCGAATCCTTGTAGCGCTGCTAAGGAACTGAGAGATCAGTTCCTTTTTTGTTATGGCGACGAGGAAAATGCTCGGCGTGCTTGCACGCATGAGTATTTGACCACCGCTAATCAGAGCGAGATTCGCAAAGCGTATCTCGACTCTGTTGTGAAAACATTGGAAGGAATTGCATTACAATTTATATCGGTGAATTGGTGTATAATGACTTACAAAGAAGAGGTAGATTGCAATGGATGAAAAGAAGAGAGTATTTGAGGAGTATCCTGTATTAAAATCGCTGACTATTATGGCAGTACCTGCTATTGTCAGCCAGCTGATTACTCTGGTTTACAATATTGCAGATACATGGTTTATTGGGCTGACGGATAATCCAAGTATGGTTGCGGCCTGTTCCCTGGTGTTGCCAATTTTTCTGCTGTCGATTTCCATATCCAATTTATTCGGTACAGGCGGAGGCAGTCTTATTTCAAGATTGCTGGGTGATAAAAAGGAAATGGAAGCCAAAAAGGTATTTGCCATCAGCATATGGATGTCACTGTTAACAGCTGTTGCTTTTGCAGGTATCACTATGCTTTTTTGCAATCCGCTACTAAATCTGTTGGGTGCCAGTGATCAGACAAGGGACTATGCAAGACAGTATTTATTTTACGTTGTGGGTATCGGTGGCGTTTTTAATGTCATGTCAATGGTGCTGTCGAATCTGATTCGAAGTGTTGGATATTCCAAAGAAGCCGGAATTGGAATCAGTTTTGGCGGTGTGCTGAATATGATATTAGATCCCATCTTGATGTTTTGGATTTTCCCGGATGGAATGCAGGTGACCGGTGCGGCAGTTGCAACCATGCTGAGTAATGTGATCACATTTTCCTACTTTGTGATCATTTGTATCAAAATACAGAAAAACACAGTGATTGGCGTAAGTCTGCGTCAGGGTCTGCCTGAGAGAAGCTCAATCATCGAAATATTCAGTGTGGGAATCCCTGCCGGAGTGTCTGTTTTGTTATTCGATATTGCCAATATGATTGCCAACAAAAAAATGGCCATCCATGGGGATACAGCATTAGCGGCATATGGAATTGTTACCAAGGTGGAAAGACTTCCACTGAATATTGGAATAGGTATATGCCTGGGGATGATACCTCTTATTGCGTATAATTATGCTGCAAAAAACAGGGAAAGAATGAAACAGATTTTCAACTGTGCAAGGATATTGGGTGTAACCATTGCGGTGTTATGTGTCATTTTTTACCATAGCTTCAGTGCTGCGATTATTACCTTCTTTATTGGTGATGCTGAAACCATCCAATTAGGAACTGCCTTCCTGCAGGCCCGGTGTTTTGCCACTCCGTTTATGTTTCTATGCTTTAACATGGTTCATTACTTCAATGCCATTGGCAGAGGAAAAATATCCTTTTGGCTGGCTGTGGTAAGGCAGATTGTTTTCAATATTCCGATCATGTTGATTTTGAACAATAGATATGGTGCATATGGTCTGGTGTGGACTCAGCTCGTTGCTGATGCCTGTACGGTTCTGGTTTCCTATGTGGTTTATTTTTGGGTAACAAGAAAAGAAACAGGAACGAAACGGAAATGAGCGATTATTATTGATTGAAATCATAGACATATCGCGATATAATTTGCATATATTATTAGTGGAGGTTATATATGTTAGCATTACGAGAATCTATTAGACCATCAGCAGATTTAAGAAATCATTACAATGAAATTTCAAAGCAGTGTAAGGAAAATAAAGAAGCAGTAATTATTACAGTAAACGGTAGAGGTGATACAGTATCTCTTTCCTATGAAGAGTATAAAAATATGAAGGCACGTATAGAGTTGCTTGAAGTATTGGCCGAAGCGGAAGAAGATGTGAAAAATGACCGAGTTGCACCGGTATCTGAAACATTTGATGATTTGCGGAAAATGCTTCAGGAGGGCTGACGATGAATTACAAGGTAATACGAACTGACACGGCGGATTCAGGCATTAGAAAGATTATCCTGTATGTTGCGCAGAATTTTGGAAATACGGTTGCACTTGAAAAGCTTGATGAAATGGAAAAGAGGATTCTTGAATTGGGAGATAATCCGTATATTGGAACGGATCCGAGGTATCTTGTGCTCAAACGACAAGGATATAAGGTCCTTGTTTTAGAAAAAGATTTGGTATTTTACAAAATTGATGAGGAAAACAAAAAAGTTGTTGTATATGCAGTTGTGGATCAACGGCAAGATTATATAAACATTATACGAGGATTATAGGGTTTGGTGCATACGATTATGCAGGGAAAAAAGCAGTAAAAAGAAAGTAGGAACAGAATGGATTTCAATGAAAAGCTGCAGGAACTGAGAAAACAGAATCATTTAACCCAGGAGGAGCTGGCAGATGCGTTATACGTATCCCGTACTGCCATTTCCAAGTGGGAATCCGGACGGGGATATCCCAATATCGATTCTTTGAAGGCGATTTCAAAATATTTTTCCGTGTCACTGGATGAACTGCTGTCCGGGGATGAAATTATTACCATTGCGGAAGAGGATAATAAAAAGAAAGAAAAGCATATGAGGGATCTGGTTTATGGCCTGCTGGACTGCAGCGTGGCCATGTTTCTTTTTCTCCCGTTCTTTGGGCAGAGTGTGGATGGCGTGATACAGGAGGTTTCCCTGCTTGCATTTACAGAGATAGAAGCTTATATAAAGATCCCATATTTGATCATCACTTTTGGTCTGGTGATATGGGGGATTCTGGGATTGGCCTTCCAGAACAGCAGTGCCAAATGGTGGGTACAGAATAAGGATAAAATATCTCTGGGGCTGAGCGCTGTGGGTGCCCTTGCTTTTATGGCAAGCAGACAGCCCTACGCCGCTATGTTTACCTTTTTGCTTTTGGTTATCAAGGCGCTGATGCTGATCAAATGGGCATGACACGATTCGTATCGGCGATGTGACAGGGGGATTCTTATATTTTTTCTACCATCTTGCTAGATTGAGTTCAGGCAGATGCTAAACCGAATGGTGCTTTACTTAGCACGGATTTTGATAAGCGTTTCGCAGATGCCAAACAAAATCAAAAGGATGGTAAGAATAATGAAAAAGAATCAAAAAAATTGTTTTGTAACGATTAGCCTTATGGCAGCATTTATACTATGGACGGTGCTTGTGATGCATTGTGATGTAAGGCCTATTGGACCCAAGGGAACGACTGTGGGTCTGGCAGGCATCAATGAAGCCTTTCACAATCTGACAGGGGTTCATATGATGATCTACACCATAACAGATTGGCTGGGACTGGTACCGCTTTTCTGTGTACTGGGCTTTGCCATGCTGGGACTGGTGCAGCTGGTCAAAAGAAGAAGCCTGCTGAAGGTGGATGTGGATATTCTGGTGCTGGGCATCTATTATGTGGTTGTAATGGGGGCATATATCCTGTTTGAAGTGGTTGTGATCAATTACAGGCCTATCTTAATAGAAGGTCGATTAGAGGCCTCCTATCCCTCTTCTACTACGTTGCTGGTCATGTGTGTGATGGCAACCGTGATGCTGCAGCTTCATAAGCGGATAAAAAGTGATGTGATAAGAAATATTTTGATGGTTCTGATAGCACTGTTCTCTGCATGTATGGTGATAGGAAGACTGATATCCGGAGTACATTGGCTGTCGGATATTATTGCCGCAGCGTTGCTGAGCGGTGCACTGATTATGGCATACTATACGATTTGTGAAATGTGTAAAATAAAAGAATAAATCTGTTGAAAGAGAAAATGAGGCTTTCCGGGTCTGCCCCCGGGGAGTCTTTTTTGATTCCTACTTTTTACAATTCTTTACAAAAGATTTTCCTTCCACTGATTTTGGATTTTACAAACCATCTTTAAACTTAACCTTGTTGTACAACTCAAAGAAACTTTATTTCGCTCAAACAAAAAGAAAACGACAGAAACGAAATCCAAAAAAGAAAGAGGAAATTTATGAAAAACAAATTTATCGCAACCATCTTAACTATTACTTTGATGGCATCCATGACATTGGTTGGATGTGGAAGCAGTGCGGCTCCCACAGGAGCAGGAACACAGGCGTCATCAGCAGCTACACAGGAAAGCACTGCAGACAGTGCGTCCGCTGCAGATACTACCACATCCGGAGAGAAAACAGTGATCGAATACTGGCACTGCAACGCAGATACCCAGGGAGGAACCACGGTAGAAGAATTGGTAAATAAATTTAACGAGGAAAATGATCATATTCAGGTTGTGGCAAAATACAATCCGGATATGTACAAAGGACTGATGCAGAATCTGCAGGCAGAAGCCACCACAGGAAATACCCCTGCCCTTGTACAGATTGGATGGGCATTCCTGGAATATTTCTCAAACAATTTTGACTATACTACTCCACAGGAAGCCATTGACGCTTATGATTCCGAAGACCCCAATTTCTTAACAGATAATTTCCTTCCTAATGTACTGAATCTGGCAGTAAACAATGCAGGTGAGCAGGTGGGTATTTCATATTCTGTAAGTAATCCGGTATTGTACATCAATACAGACCTGTTAGAAGAAGCAGGCGTGACAGATTTCGAGATGAAGACTTGGGAAGATGTGCGAAAAGCATCCCAGCAGGTTCATGAAAACACAGGAAAATACGGTATTTATATGCAGGAACCTGCAGACTTCTGGGCACAGCAGGCATACATGGAAAGTAATGGAGCTCAGCTTCTGACAGCCAATGCAGACGGTACATATGAAGCTACCTTTGCATCAGAGGAAGGTATCGAGGCAATGCAGACCTATGCAGATATGATCAAAGAAGGAAGTGCGCTTCATATCACATGGGAAGAAGGATGCCAGGCCTTTGTGGATGGTAACTGTGCAATGCTTTATACCACAATTGCTCGCCGCGCTTATGTACAGGACAACTGCCAGTTCCAGGTAAAAACAGTAAAATCTCCTACCTGGGGTGACAAACCAAGAAAAGTATGTGCAGGCGGCTGTTTCCTGGCTATCACAGCTCAGGATCCGGAACAGATTGCTGCAGCCTGGGAATTTGAAAAATACTTATATAGTGTGGAATCCATGGCGGCATGGACCATCGGAACCGGTTATGTACCACCACGAAAAGACGTTGCAGAAGCTGAAAACGGTTTAAAGAGTTTCCTGGCTGAGAATGAACTGATGACACCTGCCATCGAACAGATGGACAGCGTCAGCAAGTGGACCAGCTTCCCTGGAGATGCAGGTTTGGTTGCAGAACAGCTCCTTCTGGATACCCGCGACCAGATTCTGGGTGGAGAAACCACAGCAAAAGAAGGTTTGGAAAGTGCCCAGAAACAGATTAACGAACTGCTGAAATAATCATAGTTGTAGGTGCGGAATATGAAGAAATTTGAACAGATCAAGGGGTATATGCTTTTGCTGCCCTCTCTCGTAGCTTTCACAATATTTCTTTTTTATCCCATGCTGGAAACCATTTATTTAAGTTTTTTTGATTGGAATCTGATTAAGCCCACGAAGAAATTTGTGGGCTTCTCCAACTATATAGAGCTTTTTAAAAATGAAACCAGTCTGGTCATTTTGAGAAATACTTGTGTTTATATTTTGATTTTGCTTGTTTTTAACCTGATCATGCCATATCTGCTTTCCTTTGTTTTGGAGTTCATCATTCAGAAAGGGAAAAACTTTTACAAGGCCATCTATTTTCTGCCAAGCGTGATATCGCTTGTGGTAGGTTCCATTTTGTACACCTGGCTTTTGAATCCGGTTTCCGGACCTGTCAGCTATGTGCTGAGAAAAATCGGAATCACCATGCCGATCTGGTCTACCACACAGGGCTGGGTCATTGCAGTTTTGTGCGTGATCACATCATGGAAGTGCTTTGGATACAATTTTATCGTTATCCTGGCAGGAATCTCAGGGGTTCCTAAGGAAGTCGTTGAATCCGCCAGACTGGACAATATTTCTATGGGCAAAATTTTCCGGGATATGATCATCCCCATGAGCTCCTCCACAGGAATATACGTGCTGATCTATTGTATCGTGCAGGGACTGCAATTTGTCTATACACCCATCAAGGTAATCACACAGGGTGGGCCGAATTATGCCAGTTCCAACCTGATTTACAATTCCTATCACGAAGCCTTTACGCTGTTTCGTACCGGCATGAGCTCGGCGTGCAGTGTACTGACGGTACTCATTTTTATGGTGCTCCTGATCCTGGAGTTTAGGTTTGTGGAAAGGAGTGTGTACTATGAAAACTAGAAAAACGGATCCTCTGCAGGTGGTTCTTCACGTGGTGCTTTGTCTGATTGCAGTGGCCTGGCTTTATCCGATTATTTTCGCCTTCTGCAATTCCTTCAAGACCACCCAGGAAGCGTTGAACCATGTGCTTACGCTGTTGCCCAAGGCGCCCACATTGGAAAATTATAAACATGTATTTGAGACGCTGCCTTTTGTAAAGATCACATGCAACACACTGATCATTGCATGCGTTGTAACATCCCTAAAGCTGGTGACCAGCTTCATGGCGGCATACAGCCTTGTGTATTTTGAAGTGAAGGGAAAAAACGTTTTATATTTTCTGATGCTCAGCACCATGTTTATTCCCTTTACCGTTTCCATGATTCCGAACTATCTTCTGATTTCCAAATGGGGACTGTCGGATTCCATTTATGGCGTCATGCTGCCTCAGTTTGCTGACGTGTTGGGGATTTTTATGCTACGCCAAAGTATGCGCACGATTCCAAAATCCTTAATCGAAGTGGCAAAGCTGGATCATATCGGGCATAGAAAAACTATGCTGGAAATTGTCCTGCCAATCGTAAAACCTGCCCTTTGCTCCACCGGAATCATTTTTTTCATTAATTCCTGGAATGAATATGTGTGGCCGGTTTTGATTTTAAAAAGTAAGGAAAATTACACCCTGTCGCTGGCACTTCAAATGTATATCAGCGCGGAAGGCGGAACCAATTTCCCGGTGGCCATGGCTGTTTCTGTTATGACCATGTCCATTCCGCTGATTCTGTATCTGTTTTTCCAGAGGCAGATCATTGATACCTTTGCCATGTCCGGCATCAAAGGATGATCCTACGGATGGGAGATTTGTAACTTGCAGAAGCAATACACTTCTGCAGAAACACAACATAAAGTGATGTCTGCAGGAGCATAACATAAAGGAATCTCTGCAGAAACACAACATAATGGAATGGAGTATATCGATTGTGAAAGAAGAAAAAAAGACAAACATGATAACTGAGAATATAAATGAGAACAAGGAAGCCGGGGAGGCTGAAATCAGTCTTGTGCATGCTGAAAAAAGTTTTGGAAAAACTCAGGTTATCAGGGATCTAAACTTAACCATTCAAAAAGGAGAGAGGCTTATTCTGTTAGGACCCTCCGGATGCGGTAAGTCCACTACCCTTCGTATGATTGCAGGGTTGGAGGAACTCACCGGTGGTGATTTATATATGGGTGGAATCAGATCCAATGATATTCCCTGTGGCCTTCGCAATGTTGCCATGGTATTTCAGAATTACGCCCTATATCCACATATGACTGTGGAAAAGAATATTACATACGGCCTGAAAGCTGCAAAGCTTCCACAAACGGAAATCGATAGCAGACTGGAAGAGGTTCTGGAGATGCTGGATTTAAAACCATACAGAGACCGGAAACCAAAGGAATTGTCTGGTGGGCAACGCCAACGAGTCGCTCTGGCCCGTGCGGTTGTAAAAAGAGCACCTTACTTTTTACTGGATGAACCTTTATCCAATCTGGATGCCCAGCTGCGTATGCGTGCCAGAAAGGAACTTGTAAAAATACATGAAAAATATCACCAGACTTTCATTTATGTGACCCATGACCAGGTAGAGGCCATGACGGTGGGACAGAAGATCGCCTTGTTGAAGGACGGTGAACTTCAGATGCTGGATACACCTGACCGTATATACAATCAGCCGGCAAATGTTTTTACTGCAAAATTCATCGGATCTCCTGCCATGAATATTGTGAAGGTTTTGTACACCTGTGGCAGAATTCATCTGGGGTACGAGTCCCTTTTGCTACCGGATGATTGGAAGAAAATTCTGGATCATCAAAAAGAAACAGAGTTCTATTTGGGAATTCGGCCGGAACATATGCAGTTAAGCCCATCTCCTATTTCCAATGGCCTGAAAGCGGTGGTGAAATACGAAGAAGATTATGGAAAGGAATATGGAGTGTATCTGGATGTGGAAGGACAGGAAATGATCGCAATCTGCACCGACTTTATCCCGGAAAGAGGACAGACTGTGTATGTTCGACCGACCTTCAAACGCTTTCATTTCTTCCACCGGAACTCGGAAAAGAATCTGGGATATCCAAAAGATACAGAAAACGGAACCTACCATGTATTTCATAAGGAGCCGATTCCTTCCGGGAAATATGTTGTTGATCAAGAGGTGGAGTTTGCCGGAAGGGAGGCTATCTGATGCAGTTATATTTTAGTACCAATGCAGTTCCTGCAGAACGCTGGGAACACATTCATGATTATTTAGATGAGTTTGGTGGAGCAGTAGGGTTGGAAATTTTCCCGGAATTCCATAAACCATGTTTTGGAGAGAAATTTCATGGGGAACTGGAATATTTGAAAAGGATTCCCTGTTCCCTGCATGGTCCCTACTATGAATCTGAGTATGCGGTTTCTTCGCAGGGAAATGTATACAGACACAGTATAGAACTGCTTCACAAAACCTTGAAAGAAGTCGCTCCGTTACATCCGGCCTACATGGTTTTTCACCATAGTAACATGGTGGTGAAGCAGGAAGAAAAAACCATGCTGTTACAGTATGCGAGAGAGAATTATCGGGATGTGAAGCACATCTGCGACGGATATAACGTATCTCTGGCAGTAGAAAATGTAACGCTTGCTACCCTCAAAAAGGGACTTTTCAATCAGGAGGAGTTCATCGCAGAATGCAAAGAGCTTGGCTGTAAGGTGCTGATTGACATTGGACATTGTAATCTCAGTGGCTGGAATATTCCATACGTGATAAGTAGCCTGAAAAACCAGATTGTCTCTTATCATATCCATAATAACTATGGTAGTTTCGATGATCACCTACGTATACATGATGGCATCCTTGATTTTGAGGAGTTTTTGGATGCGTATAAGACTTATACACCGGAGGCAGATTTGGTGCTGGAATACTCTCCTGAGGGAGCAGCTGATGTGGAAGGGGTAAAAGAAGATATCCGCTATTTGCGGAGGGAATTATCATTATAGATAAAGAAAGGGAAACGACTTGACACACAAGCGTTTCCCTTTGCCGATTTGACGCCGGAGCGTTTTTGATCAGGTTATACCGTGATTTCCACCTGATTTCCTTCCAAATCTAAAATGCAGCTTTCATAGTAGCCATCCCCTGTTACCCGTGGCCCGGAAATAACCCTGTAGCCGGCTTCTTTCAACTGGCCGGTTATCTGGTCCACCTTTTCTCTGCTACCCACAGAAAATGCAATATGGATATAGCCGGTAGAAGCCAGGTGCTTTTCCGCGTCCTTTACGTCCGGTTTGTTCATGATCTCCAGCCTGGCACCATCCTCAAAGGTCAAAAAATAGGAACGAAAGCCGGTGGTTTTGTTGTGATATTCGTCGTTTGATGCGGCACCAAAAAAACGAACAAAAAAGTCTTTTGTCTGTTCTAAATCATTTACATACATTGCAATATGTTCTATTTTCATATTTTCATTCTCCTTTTTCTTTGCTATTATAATGATAACATCATTCATAGCATGATGTATACTTTAGATATGTGTGGAATATATATCCGCATAAACAATTGCGATTGGAAGGCGTGTAAAAGATGAATTCTCACGGAAAGAAAATGATAGCGCCTATTGTGATCACCATTTTGTTTGTGATTTATTTTATCGCTTATTTCGGTGCCATCATCTATGAACTGGACGGCGTAGCGAAATATGCGCTGCTTATTATTCCTTTAGCTCTATGTGCGTTGAATATCAAAGTTTGCATAGATAGAATACAAGAGATAAAGAGGGGGGAAGAAGATGATCTTAGTAAATACTGATTACATCAGTGGGAAAAACCTGGAAATGCTGACCATTGTAAAAGGAAGCACAATCCAGTCCAAACATGTAGGGAAGGACATTGCATCCGGATTCAAAACATTGGTGGGTGGAGAATTGACTGCTTACAATGAGATGATGAATGAAGCTCGTGCCATTGCCACCAAGAGAATGGTTGCAGAAGCAGAAGCACTGGGAGCAGATGCAGTGGTGAATATCCGTTATGCATCCTCTGCTATTATGCAGGGGGCTGCAGAAGTCATTGCATACGGAACAGCAGTGAAATTTGTATAGGATAGGAAAGAGCTATTAAGAGAAGCAAGAAAATAAGAAGACAAAATAATAGAGAATTCGAGTCATAGAAAGGCCCTTCAAGCATTCGCTTGAGGGGCCTTTTTCAGGGAGTTATTTATTTCATAGTAAGTATTTATTCTTTTACCGCCCCCAGAGCCACGCCGGATACAATGTATTTTGACAGAAACAGGTAGATGATAACGACTGGGAAAATGGAGAATGCAATCATCACATAAACCTGGCCCATATCAAATTTTAAGAAGTCTGCAGAACGAAGTCTGGCAATTAAGATGGGAAGCGTCTGTTTGTCGTCGGATTTCAAAACCAATGCAGGAACGAAGTAATTGTTCCAGTTGTTTACAAAAGTAAAGATAGCCTGAACTGCAATGGCGGGTTTCATCAAAGGAAGTACGATGGAGTTGAATGTTCTGAACTCGTTGGATCCATCAATACGTGCTGCCTCAATCAGGGAAAGAGGAAGGGTGCTTTCCATGTACTGCTTCATATAGAAGAAAGTAACGGGAGCGGCAATGGTAGTAGCAATCAATGGAACAGGGGAATCTCTGAAGATAGATACTGCATCCACTAATTTTACGAAACCAAGAGCAGTCACCTGTGTTGGGATCATCATGATTGCCAGGATAAAAGGATAAATAAATTTTTTCAATTTAAAGTCATAGGCGTGAATCGCATATGCTGTCATGGTTGAGAAGTAAACACTGAACAGCACACAGCTACAGGAGATGATCAAGCTGTTTTTCAAACCACTGAGGATGGGAAGCGTTCCTGCCCGTAAATTCTTCCAGTTTTCAAGAAGATGAGTACTTGGTATAAAAGTAAATCCTGACTGCAATTCTCCGTTAGATCTGGTTGCATTTATGAAAAGTACATAAAACCAGAATAAACAAAGTATGGTAACGAGAACTAATATGATATATGAAAAGGTTCTTCTTGCATGAACGCTCATGCCTTTGGTTTTTTTGTTTTCCATAAATATGATCCTGCCTTTCCTGATGAATTATTTGCGTTTATCATGTCCGGATGCTTTAAAGATAATTAGGCTCAAAATACATGTGATGATAAAGAGCATAACAGAAAGTGCACCGGCCATACCGTAGTTTTTGCTATACAAATGGTTGTTCAGGAACATGATCAGAGTCATGGTGTTACGCATCGGATCACCTGTACCATTTGTTAAAATCTGTGGAACGTCAAATAACTGAAGGCCACCGATTAAGGAAGTGATCATAACATATAAAAGAATAGGACGAAGCAAAGGAAGCGTAACCTTGAAGAATACCTGTGTAGAGGTAGCGCCATCTACCTGAGCTGCTTCAAATAAGGAACCATCAATACCCATCATACCGGCCATCAGAAGAATGGTAGTGTTACCAAACCACATCATGCAGTTCATGAAAGCGATCAAAGTTCTGGTAGCGATTGTGCTTGAGAAGAATACAAATGGTTTGGATAATATGCCAAGCTGAATCAGTATGGAGTTGATAGGGCCTCTTTCAGAGAACAATGTGAAAAATAACATGGAAAATGCAGAGGCCATAATCAGGTTTGGTAAATAGATTACTGTTTTGAAGAATCTGGTACCCTTTAATTTTAAACTGGCATCAGAAAACCATGCAGCCAAAGTCAGGGACAAAATAATCTGTGGAACAAAACACATAACCCAAAGGATTAAGGTGTTTCTGGTATAGATCAAAAGATCACCGTTGCTGATAAGAGATTTGTAATTGTCCAGTCCGATGAATGTAGGACCAACCTGATTTAAGCCTACCAGATAGTTTTCAAAGAAACTGTTATAAATGGTGTTCAACAAAGGAATGAACTGGAAAATAATAAATGCTGTCATGAAGGGAATGAGAAAAATATATCCCCATTTGTTATAAGATACAGAATTTTTGGTTTTACGCATAAGATTCTCCTCCTGCATAAGCGGTTGCATAGTAAAAATGATAAAAAATGCCTGTTTTTAGGCTGAAAAACTCCGCCTGCCTTTGACAACAGGCGGAGCTGAAATCCCGCTAAGGGTAATTTTTATTCATATTTCAGGTTAGGATGTTTTTCAACAACTGCTTTGTGGAACAGATCGATTGCTTCATCTAATGTAGCGTTGCCATCGAAGTAGTTCTTCATAGCGTGCTGGAATTCTTCGTTACAAGCCTGGTCGTAATCGGAGCAGTTGCTCAGATCGATGGAGCCAGCACCTGCACAGTACATAGCCAGTGGGTTAATTCCGCCAAGAACAGCACTCTTGTAGGATTCGTCTTTAGCCATAGCTTCCATAGCTGGTTTGTTGTTTACAAAGTCATCATCAGCTTTTACAATTTCTGTCATGATATCAACGTCTGTTGTCAGTTTGCGGATAATGTCAGCTACTAAGTCAGCGTTATCTGTTCCGGTAGCGCCACAAATCCATGTACCGCCCCAGTAGAAGCCCTGAGGACCTTCTGTTGCACCCCAGCCACCCTGGTTAGCAATGGAGCCTTCCTGATCAGCTGCCATACAGAAGTTGATCAGCCAAGCTGGTCCAAAGTAGCAGAATACTTTTCCTTCTGGATAGAAGCCTGCACTCCAGTCATCAGACCAAAGATCTGCTGTACCTGTCTGGCCTTTGTCAACCATAGCTTTGGACATTTCAACCCATTTCATTAAGTTGTCATCGATTGAGATTTTATCGCCTTCAACCCATTTAGAGGAAACGTTGTTGGAGAATGTACGATATGTATCGTTAACTGTTGCAGTCATCTTGTAACCGGCAGCCTGTGCTTTGTCAGCTGTTGCAGCGAAAGTATCCCAGTCAGCTACAGCTGCCTGAACAGTAGCTGCATCATCGGAACCAAGTACGTCAATAGCAGCCTGACGGTTGTAGAAGAGAACACCAGGACATCCCTGCCATGAAACGCCTTTTAAAACGCCCTTGGAATCTGTTACAACGTCTTTTGTATACTGATACTGATCAGCTAATTCAGAATCCTGAATGCCAAGATCAGCAACAGGAAGAGTATAGTCAGAGTTTACATATTTTAAAGCATAGTCAGCTTCCACCAGGAATAAGTCGATCTTGTCATCAGCTTTTGCTTTATCCTGCTCTAATAAGTGAGCATCCAGATTGTTCTGATATGCGTTGTCATCGTTTGGTGTAATGTTCCATTTTACTGTTACATCCCCGATTTTACCGGTAGTTCCATCCACTGCTTCATAGCCCGGATAGTGATCTGTTACACGGGTTTTAAATTCTTCATTCCAGCAGTAAATGTTTAAAACTTTACCATTGCTCTTTGGTTTAGAAGAACCACAACCAACCAAAAGAGATGCTACCATGGTTACGCATAAAAGTGTTGCTAAAATTTTCTTTTTCATTGTTCCTCCATTCTGCCCCCATAGGCGAAAAATACGGTGTGAAGACTGGTTGTTTTTTGTTTTAGTTTTTCTTCACAGAGTTACCTATTAAAACGGCTCCTTGTACAACAATCTGTTCTTTTAATGTTGTCTTAGGCCTTTCAATAAGATCGATTAAGTGTGCTACTGCCTGGCTTCCCATTTCCTCGGCTTCCTGTTTTAATGTGGTGATTGACGGTTCGTGTATTTCTGCATAACTGATACCGTCGTAACCCACTACGGAAATGTCATCCGGAATGGAAAGACCCCGGTTTTTAATGAGGTTAATGCCTCCTATGGCAGTGTAATCATCGGGGTATAGGATGCATGTAGGGCGATCCTTTAAATCCAGAAGCTTTTCGGTACAATGAGCGGATTCTTCTATGTCGTGGTATTCACATTCCATCACATACTCGCTGGGGATGTTTAAACCGAATCGTTCAGCGCATTGATAAAAGCTGGTTACACGTGCCTGTGTTACAGAAGAGTCGCCACCGTGTATGTAAGCGATTTTTCTGTGTCCCATTTCGTAAAGGTATTCCATCAAATCCCTGATACCTTTTACGTTGTCGGAAGTGATTGCCATGGTATTGTTAAAGACGTGGTCGATGGTGACTAATGGGATACCGGTGTTAACCAGTTCCAAAACCTGTGGATCGTTAAAATCGATACAGGCGATGATCACGCCATCGAATTGCCGGTTCCTGCAATACTCTTTATAGGAAACTTCCTTGTCACCGATGCGATTGGTGATAAAGGTGATGCAGTAACCCTGAGATTCAGCCTGGCTCTTAATCCCCTGCAGAACTCTGGCAAAGAATTCGTGCTTCAGACCACTGTTGGCACCATCCACGAACAAAATCCCTATATTATATGTTCTGCTAGTTTTGAGAGCTACTGCAGCCATGTTTGGAAGGTAACCCATCTCGGCGGCTTTAGCCTTGACCAGGGTTCTTGTCTTCTCACTGATATCACTGTAATCATTTAATGCCTTGCTTACAGTGGCTACCGAAACATGACACGCGGCTGCGATGTCTTTTACTGAAACCATGTTCGTTTTCCTTATGAATTATTTTACTTAATCGTTTTCGTAATTTGATAGTACTACACTCTTTTGATAAAATCAACAACAAAATGAAAAAAAGTGAAAAAAATTTATACAAAATAATAAAACGATGCATCTCTTTCCTTATTATATGTGGATCATGTGTACGAAA
>CAMFGH010000015.1 GCA_945949875.1 uncultured bacterium | reverse complement strand
GCTCCGCTGTTTTCCTTTTACTCATGTGGTTAGCTCGCCATATAAAATGTTCTTTGCAAGCAAAACATTTCATTCCATTATGCATGGCTCCGAATCGTTACACAATGGAAAAAGCTCTCCACCATGTGAAGAGCCTCTCCAATACTTACAAATTATATGGATGAACTAAAATATGACATAGGCTTTTTTATAAGCTCTCCTCCGGATAAACACATTTGATTCCTTTTTCCTGAAATGCCTTCAGCCAGTTATCATCCGGCTTTTCGTCTGTCACAACAATATCTATATCAGACAGATCTGCAATCCTGGAAAATGCAATCTTTCCAAATTTTGTTTTATCCACAGCCACGATTCTTGTTTTTGCAGATTTAAACATCATCTGCTTTGGCTGGGAGAATTCTTCATTTCCATCGGTCAATCCCTTTTCCAGATCAAAGCCTTTTCCGGAAATGATGGCGGTTTCCACGTTATAGGAGCTAAGTCCCTCTATGGCTTTTGGACCGATCAATGCCAGATATCCTTCTTTTAATTTTCCACCGGAAGAAATGATGTTCCAATCACTTACATCCGACAGTTCTATGATCACTTCGATTGAATTCGTAATCAGCGTAATTCTTTCCTTTTGTTTGATTGCTTTTGCAATAAAAACACCCGTTGTACTGGCATCCAGAGCAATGTGATCACCATCATGAATTAATGATGCAATCATCTCAGCAATGCGCTGTTTTCCGGATACGTTTTTCTTTTTTCGGACGTTAAATGGCATATCAATGCTGGTATTCTCATTGATGACTGCCCCGCCATAGCTTTTTACAGCCAGGCCATCCCGGTCTAACTTATCCAGATCTCTTCGAATCGTTTCCTCTGACACCCCATACAACTGGCTCAGTTCACTGACTACTACTTTCTTTTCTTCCTGTAATTTTTCAAGAATTAAATTCCGTCTTTCCAGTGCCAGCATTTTATTTCCTCCTAGAGAATGGATTTACATACCTGCTCATCCGGCTGCGCAATGACAGAAGAATCAAGATACATCCCTTTGGGTCCCACCTCTGCAATGGCTCTGTCGATGGCTGCCTGCACTGCAGCCACTTCGCCGGTTAAGAACATATAAGATTTACCACACATTCCTTTTGCAATACGAAGTTCTATTAAATCAACAATTGCCGTCTTTGCTGCTACATCAGCCGCCTGAATAATAGCTGCTGCATCAAATGTTTCCAAAATCCCCAGCGCATGCACCTTTTCCAGATGGGTCGTTCCGTAAATCGCAGGGAAAATAGATTCATGTGGATTACCAAGAACAAAACTGTCAATTAGATTTTCTCCATTCAAGGCAATCGCATTATCTACAGCAGCTCTGACTGCGCTCAAATCACCGGCGATTATAGCTATGTATTTTCCCGGACAAACAGTTTCTGCTTCCATCAACTCCACATCAGCTGTCTTTACCATCTGATCTGTAGCAACCACACCGGCAGAAACGGTTTTATATTCTATCATTCCAATTGCTCTGCTCATTCTTTGCAATGGCCTCCCGATTATACTCTCTGAATTGTTACTTCATCTTTTGTTACCAATACTACTTTTCCTGCAATAGATGCATGAACTGCAGTACTAAGTCCAGCATTTGGTTTTCCGATCATATCGCCCACCTGGACCATATCTCCAACAGAAACCATTGGCACTGCAGGTGCTCCGATATGCTGGCCCATTTTTTCCACTACATGACTCATTTTTACCACGGTATCCTGCAGTGGCGCCGGAAGATTATATTTGGAAAGTCCAAGTCTTGCTTCCATACGTCCTTCCGGTACTTTTCTGTATTCTCTGGACGGTTTAACCGATTCCACCTTCGGATCCGTAGGTGCTTTGATGCCTGCGGCACGAAGCCCGTTTTTGTACTCTGTGATCAATGACCTTGGAGAAAGCCCCTGCGGACACGCATACATCTCACAAACACCACAGGAACAGCAATAAAATGTATTTAAAAATACATTGGCATTACTGAAATCGTGATTTGCTGCTGCTCTCATGAATAAATGCGGTTCAATAGGATGTCCCAATGCATGTCTTGGACATAAGGCAGTACAGGTCTCACACTGACAACAGGAAGATGCTGCACGTTTTAACTCTATGGAAGCATTTGCCTGTTTTCTATGTATGATCTGGTGATCCTTTGGAAGCACCAGAATCGCGTTTGTTGTTTTTGTTACAGCCATATCCCCGTTTCCGATAAAGCCCATCATCGGGCCTCCGATCAGGAATACAGGATCTTTTGTTGTGATCTCTCCTGCGAGAGCAACAACATCTTCTATCTTGCAGCCGATTGGTACTCTGACAGAAACAGGATGTTCTACTTCTCCTACCACAGATACCACTTTGTCAGTTACCGGATGGTTCTCTTTTACAGCTCTGTAAAGATTATACATGGTCTCTACATTAAACACTGCCACTCCGGATTCTACCGGAAGTCCGCCCGGTCTGACAACTTTTCCGGTTGCCTCATAGATCAGTACCACTTCATCTCCCATTGGATATACACTATCCAGCAGTTTGATCTTCATCTTCGGGAATTCACCAATGCATTCCTTCAATGCGCGTACTGTATCTTTATATTCACCTTTCACTCCGATTATGACTTCTTTTGCACCTACCACATCGGCCACCATATCCAGTGCCTCCATGATTTCATGGGCATGCACCTCCAGTAGCTGTCTGTGAAGTTTGAGCAGCGGCTCACACTCTGCACAGTTCAGTACAATGGTTTCTGTCCGCTGATCTATTTTCGCATAGGTGGGGAATCCTGCACCGCCGGCACCGACGATACCGCTCTCCCTGATAAGTCCACTAAACTCAACTAGTTCCATGATCAATTACTCCAATCCACTTGGGTCATCAATAATACCTACAATAGCTGCATCAATGGGAGCGCTGGCCAAACCGCAACCGATTCTGGCAGCACTGCCCTGTGCAACTAAAACATATTCACCGATACCGGCTCCTATGTTATCAATGGCCACAAATTGATTCGTATGACCTTTCATACGTTCTACAGGTTCTACGATCATGAATTTATTTCCGATTAAGTTTTCACTTTTCCTTGTGGAAACAATACTTCCTACTACTTTTGCTGCTATCACGACGTACCTCCTGCATCACAAATAAATATTACTTTTTTCAGTCTCTCACAATTCTGACTGTATCGCCCTGGGCGATCTTTGCTGCATTTGCTTCATCTGTATCGATGTGCATTTCCAATGTAAAGGACTCGTCTACACGAATTTTTACCTGATTAAAGGTAGTTCCTCTTTCATTCTCTACTTTTACGGATACATAATCTCCGTCTTTATACCCGGATGCTGCGGCATCTGCCGGAGACATATGAATATGTCTCTGTGCAACGATACATCCTTCTTCCAGATACAATACACCTTTTGGCCCAACCAGTGCAATAGGTGCACTTCCGGCAACATTACCGGATTCTCTGACCGGTGCACTGATTCCAAGCGATCTGGCGTCTGTAGCAGAGATTTCTACCTGGCTTTTCTTTCTTGTTGGTCCCAGGATTCTGACATTTTCAATCGCTCTAAGTTTCAGTCCTACCAGTGTAACCTGTTCATTGGAAGCAAACTGTCCACCCATAAGTTCTTTTTTCTTTGTCAGATGGTAACCTTCTCCAAATAAGATCTCCACATGCTCCTGTGTTAAATGAACATGTCTAGCGGATACGCCAACAGGGACCAGAAAACCTTGCTCGCTTTTCTTAGCCTCCTGCTGGTTCAGTGCCTGGATTACCATCTTTGTAATCAGTTCTACATTATTTGTATCCAACTCTAACACCACTTATCTTTCCGGATTATTTTACCTTTGGTAAGATCATTTCAACATCGTTGTGTGGTCTTGGGATTACATGTGTAGCGATCAGTTCGCCTAATTTAGCTGCGCTGTTTGCACCAGCTTCTACAGAAGATTTAACAGCTCCTACATCACCACGAACCATAACGGTTACAAGTCCGCTACCGATTTTTTCTGTTCCTACTAATGTAACATTAGCTGCTTTACACATTGCATCTGCTGCTTCGATAGATGCTACTAAACCTCTGGTTTCAACCATTCCTAATGCTTCCTGTGCCATGATTATTTCCTCCTTAATCATTGAAAAATATTGTTTTTGTCCCGTCCCGGGTCATAATAGTTACTTTAAAGTACCATCCGCGTTTTTAAATCTGCTGGCTGATTTTTCCACCAGTCTTACGATTTCCGGATGCGGATTTGCAATAACGCCCTGCACTGCAGGTTTTTTTATCGCATTTGCTGCTGCGGTTTCCACGGCTTGTGTTACTGCTGAAACATCGCCCTGGACGATCAGTGTTACCAGTCGTCCACCCAGCTTACGTTCCCATGTTGCCAGCTCAACGTTTGCCGTTTTGCACATGATGTCTAACGCATCCATAGCAGCCACGACACCTTGAATTTCTATAAAGCCGTACGATTTTCCCATAAATCAAATCCTTTCAGATTTTATACTGTAGGTAAGATTTTTTCTACATCGTTGTGTGGTCTTGGGATTACATGCTGAGCCACTAATTCACCAAGTCTGCCTGCTGCAGATGCACCTGCTTCTACTGCTGCTTTTACAGCTCCTACATCGCCACGAACCATAACGGTTACAAGTCCGCTACCGATTTTTTCTGTTCCTACTAAAGCAACTTCTGCTGCTTTGGTCATTGCATCTGCTGCTTCGATTGCAGCTGTAAGGCCTCTTGTTTCAATCATTCCTAATGCTTCCTGTGCCATAATTTTAATCCTCCATAAATTTTATCAATTTGTTTCTATTTCTATCTCTTGTCAAAAGCGTTCAGTTTCAACATCTTACAGCAGTCTGCTGTGGGTCTTGGAATCACATAACTCTGTACGATACCTGCTCCCGCAGCGGCTACAGCTTTTGCTGCCTCCAGTGCTGCTTCAACGTCTGTTACTGTTCCGCGGAACTTGATAGTTACAAGGAGTGGAACCGGGAGGGCATCTGCATTTGCCGGTTTGTTCTTGTCAAAGTTCTCCAGGGTAACGTCTGCAGCCTTACATCCGGCATCTGCTGCCAGGAATGCTGTTGTTAATCCGAATACTTCCAAGATACCAACGGCTCTTTCATCATTCATTTCTTCTACATTGATTTCGTCCATACCGTTTTCTCCTTCCGGAACTTAAAACTTTTCTTTCGTTCCGTATGTATCCATTTTATTCGTTCACTATTGCAATCTTGAGACCTGTCATTGCCAGATTCTTCTCTAAAGCTTCGTTGATCTTATCCAACGGGAATCTGTCTGTGATCAGATCAGACATTGGAAGTCCGATTGCTTTGGCTGCTCTGAGGAAATCAAAGGTTGTAACATAATCTCTTAAGGTATATACCCAGGAACCAACCAGTGTGATTTCTTTGGAGCAGAGATCAAAGTGAGGATTTATGGTTGCATCTCCACCATTGATGAAGAAACCAAGTTCACAAAGACCTCCACCATTTCTGATGAATTTGTAAATATTAGCGTGTGCTACAGGAGAACCTGTACACTGGAAAGCGAAATCTGCAAGATGTCCGCCAAAAGCATCTTTTACAGCTGCTGTCAGGTTTTCGATTCCTTTATGTTCCATAAAGTTCACACTGCCTGCTGCGCCAAGCTTCTTGGCAAATTCCAGTCTCTGCTCATTTCCATCTACCGCGATAACATTTACATGTCCCATGGTCTTTAAAATAGCGATACAGATCAGACCGATCGGTCCGCAGCCCTGTACAACTACTCTGCTGTTAAATCTTAAAATTCCTGTACTCTTTGCTCTTTCTACCGCATGAATCAGAACTGCACATGGTTCGATCAGAATACGGGAATCCAGATCCAGATCGGATACATTAAAGAATGTAGATCCGAGAGATCCTCTGATCCAGATATAATCTGCAAACCAACCGTTGAAGTTGGATGCATCTTCCGGAAGAAGACCATATACATCAGCGCCACCAACGTTCTTTTTGTTTAAGTCAAACATGGTGATTTCAGGATCATCCTTAAAGATCATACAGGTAACAATCTTATCACCGACTTTCACTGCTTTTCCTGCGCTGTCTACTTTTACATTTTTACCCATGGCTACGATTTCGCCTGTACCTTCATGTCCAAGGGCTACAGGGATCAGGCCGAATGGATCGTTTTTATATTCGTGAGCATCTGTACCGCAAACACCACAGCCTTCTACCTTAACCAGAAGATCATCATCGCCGATTTCCGGAATAGGATATTCCTTGATATCGAAATGCTTCTTTGCTGTTAAAACGGCTACACGTGCTGTTTTCGGGATACTTCCTGCTGCTGCGGGTCTGGCTGAAACTGCCGGAGCCACACCGCCTTCCATGCTGGCAAGTACCTGTCTTACAATTGCTTCTACGTCTGTTGAATTAACTGCCATCTCTTTTCATCCTTTCTCTATATTATCGAATGCAAAGACTGTCTGTCATTACGCAGCGTCTCTTCTTGGTAAAGGATTTTGCACTGGTTAAGCCTTCACCGGTTCTGCTGGCGATCGTGAAAGTACAGATGCTTTCACCGCCGAAGCCAAGTGCTGCATAGGATGGACCGTTCTTAACCAGAATAGCGGTATCCAGAGCTTTCGCATATTTGGTGATTCTGTCAACATTCTTGGAGTGAATGTGAGCGGAATGGCGGTTGCCATGCTCTAACCAAACTGCTTTTTCTACTGCATCGTCAAAATCTTTTGCAGGAACAATACCCAGAATCGGCATCATAAGCTCTTCTGCGATCAGCTTATTCTCTTTTTCACCTACAAAAGTGATGCAGCGGATGTTATCCGGTACGTCTACACCGATGGCTGCCAGAAGGGCTTTGGCACTACGTCCCACTGCTTTTCTGTTCAGTGCACCCTTTTCTGTAAATACATGAGCGATCAGTTTATCCTGCTCTTCTTTGGATGCCAGATAGCAGCCCTGCTCTGTTACCATATAATGTAACAGTTCATCGACTACGCTTTCTACTGCTACGATTTCCTTCTCAGCGATGCAAGGAAGGTTATTATCGAATGTACAACCATTTACAATGTCTGCTGCAGCTTTTCTGATATCAGCTGTCTCATCTACCAATGCCGGTGGGTTACCAGCCCCTGCACCGATACCACGTCTTCCGGAAGAAAGAACTGCGGTTACAACACCCGGGCCACCGGTTGCTGCGATCAGCTGGATTGCCGGATGGTGCATCATAATATCACTGGTTTCCAGAGTAGGTCTTTCTACAGTACAAGCCACATTGTCCGGCCCACCTGCTTCCAAAGAAGCTTCGTTTACCAGATTGATGGCATAAATAGAAGTTTTGATAGCCTGTGGATGTGGGTTAAATACTACCGTGTTTCCACCTGCGATCATACCCATGGAGTTGCAGAGAACGGTTTCGGAAGGATTGGTACATGGAGTGATCGCACCAATGACACCAAATGGTCCCATCTCAACCAGAGTAAGACCTCTGTCTCCTGAGTAAGCTTCTGTTGTAATATCTTCTGTTCCGGGTACTTTATCAGCTACCAGATGATGTTTCAGAATCTTATGTGGTACGTTACCCATACCGGTTTCATCTACACCCATTCTGGCCATGATTTCAGCACACTCATGTGTTTTTTTACGAATGTTAGAAATGATCTTTTCTCTCTGGTCCATGGAAAGATCTCTAACGATTTTCTGAGCTTTCTGTGCGGCAGCGATAGCTTCGTTCATATCCTTGAACACGCCATGCTTTCCGGAAGGAGCTTCAGCAATCTGCATTTTAGCCATAACTTCTGATACAATATCCTGTACCATGCTCTCACTTATTGGCACTGTAATACCTCCTTCAAGATGTCTTTTCCATAAGCAGCAAGGGCTGTATCCTGCTGGGCTGTTCCGCCACTGACTCCCAGTGCCCCGATCAAACGGTCCCCGATCATCAGAGGTTCTCCTCCTCCAAAAATTACGATTTTGCCCTCATTGGTATACTGTATTCCATACAGCTCTGCACCCGGCTGTGCCAGTTCTCCCAGCACTTTTGTGGACATTTTAAACGCTGCACAGGTGTAAGTTTTATTCAGTGCAACATCAAAACTTCCTATATAAGCACCATCCATGCAGTGGATGGCTACCGGTCTGCCTGCCTTATCGGAAACAGCTACCACTACAGGAAGTCCCATCTCTGTTGCCTTCTGCTCTACCTTTTCAATCAGGGCAGTGGCCAGCTTCAGGTTCATATCCTGCAGAGGCGTATAACTGCTTAGGACTGACTCTACTGTTTTTCTAATGATTTCTTTCTCATTCATAAGGGTTTCCCCTTCCGTTATTAAAGTCCTAACTGTTCCATAACTTTCTTTGTGATTTCAGCTACTGTATCAGCGCTTGCGCCTGATGCTGCTTTGCTGTGGCATCCACCACTGCAGGAATGGCAGCTTGGTTTGCCAGCTTTAGCGTTTGGACAAAGATCAGCGGGATGTTTACCTTTCATACCGAACTGTCTTCTGATCTCATACAGATCTTCTACCTGTTCCGGTGTAAATTCCTTAGGACCGCCAAGCATTTTTGCTTTGTATAATAATTCTGCATAGAATTCTACAGATTCCATCTTGTGGTATGCGGAAAGGAGGTCTGTACTCCATGTTAAAGCACCGTGCTGAGCCAGAAGAACCTGGTCAAAGTAAGGAAGATATTCTTCCAGAGAATCCGGAATTTCCATAGTAGATGGTCTGCCATATTTTGCAAGGGGAACACATCCCAATGCAATAACTGCTTCAGGCATGATCGGCTGAGTCAGCGGAATACCTGCAATAGCAAAAGATGTTGCAAAAGTAGGATGAGCATGTACAACAGCACCTACGTCCGGTCTTCTTTCATATACTCTCATGTGCATTTTGATCTCAGATGAAGGTTTGAAGCCTTTGTTTGCCTGAAGGACATTACCTTTTTCATCTACTTTACAAATGAATTCAGGTGTCATGAAGCCTTTGGAAACGCCTGTCGGTGTGCAAAGGAATTCGTGGTCATTCAATTTTACGGAAATGTTACCATCGTTTGCAGCAACCATGTTTCTGTTGTAGATTCTCTTACCGATGTCACAAATCTGTTTTTTGATCTCAAATTCGTTTAACATAATATCTTTTCCTCCTTGATACCAACGTTAAATTTGTTGTATTATGTCCCCATTATAGGTTGTAAACACAACAAAGTCAACATTTTTACGTGTTGTTTTTATTGTTTTTTGTGGTTTTCTCTTGTGTTTTGGTTGTTTTCTTCCTTTTTTTATCTTTTTCGTCTTCAAGCCAGGGAAGAACGTCCCCTTCTTCGCTCAGATACTCCAGTATTTCCGGAATACCCTCGCCTGTTTTCGAATCAACCCGGAAGATTTTTTTGCAGCCTGCCAGTCTGAGCCATCGCTCTGCCCGCTCTGCATTTGCCCTGGGGTGATTGATTTTTGTGACGATTCCGATGCACTCCCGATTGGTGGATGAAGTGCAGCATGGCGGATACAGGGAATAGGGTTCAATTGCCGAAAGCAGAAGTCCGCATACATCCGCTTCATAAGTGTATAAGGCAAGTGCCCTTCCCAGGGATGCTGTCTGCGCATACTCACCGGGCGTATCGATGACCACATCGAAATAATTCACGTATTGGGTCTTATGATAGTGAATGGTTTCTCCTTTGAGTGCCTGCCTGAGTGTTGTCTTACCGGTTTCACTTCTGCCCACTAATATGATTTTTTTCATATCAGGTTCTTGTTATCTCGCAGATCGTATATTTTAATGTTTCATCTGCATAGTCCAATATGGCCTGTACAGAAGCTTCCACTTCCGAGACTGTCCCGGTGATGATCAGGGAACCACTAAACCTGTCAACAAATCCAAGATCGATTCCGGAAGCTTTCATTGCGATATCTGCGATAATAATTGCTGTTTCCGCCGGTGATACGGTCATGACACCAATGGCTGATTTTGCATAATCGATGGCAGGATCCAATCCCAGCTTTTCGTAGAGGACGCGGTCCGGGTTCGCAATAATATGAGCCAGTGTAATCTGTTTGCCCGGAACCAGTTCCTGGACGATACGCTGTTTTTCTTCCGGACTCATGTTATCCGTATATCCCATGTCCTAACCTCCTATCTGGCAGGTGAGCCTTGAGTTCTGCTCCACTACCCTTTTCAGCATATCCATATATTCGTTTGTCGGCGGCATGATATCACCCATCAGATATTCCCGGCCCAGGCCTTCATATTTATCCTGGCCCAGTCTGTGATATGGCAAAAGGTGGATTTTCTTTACCCCCGGCAGTTTATCGGCAAATTGTGCGATGTCTTTGATCTCATCAGGCTTATCATTAAAAGTCGGGATGACCGGTACCCTGATGACCAGCTCTGTCCGGCCGGACTCAGCTACCCTTCTGGCATTCTCTAACATCAGCTCATTGGATTTGCCGGTAAATTCTTTGTGTTTGTGCGGATTGATATGTTTGATATCCATCAGGTATGTATCCAGATAAGGAAGCAGCATTTCGATCTTTTCATAAGGCAGACCCGCCATACTTTCCATGGCTGTGCTGATCCCGTATGCTTTGGTTGCCCGTAAAAGGTCTCTTGCGAACTCCGCCTGGCAAAGGCTTTCGCCACCGGAAAGAGTAAGCCCTCCACCGGTTCTGCGGTAGTAGGTCTGATCCTTCAGGACTGTCTCCATGACTTCTGCTACTGTTACATCCCGGCCGATGGTCTTTGGTTTTCCCTGTACCATCATGGTCTGTATCCCGTATTCCTGAGATTCCGGATTGCAACACCACCGGCACCGGAGCACACAGCCCTTTAAAAATACAATGGTCCGGATGCCCTGGCCGTCGTGAATGGAGTATCTCTGGATATCAAATATTCTTCCTTTTGTCTGAAGATAATTCTCCATAAGTTTTTCCTTTATATTACTATATTGCTTTATGTCATCTATTTTCTGTTTTCCTTAAAGCTTCTTTGCAAAATACCCTGCTTCTTCCAGAAGCCCTGCCGCGTCCTTGCTTCTTCTAAAAGCCCTGCTCTGTACGCCGGATGATGTCATCCTGCAAAGATTTGGAAAGGGATGTGAAGTGTGCACTGTAACCGGCAACCCTGACTACCAGACTCTTATAGTTTTCCGGGTGTGCCTGAGCATCCAGCAGAGTTTCCCTGGACACTACATTGAACTGTACGTGCATTCCTTTCTGATCAAAATAGCTTCGGATCAGATTTACGAAATTGTTGATTCCTTCCTCACCGCTTAATGCTGATGGATGGAATTTCTGATTAAACAGAGTACCGTTGCTGGCGATTCCATGATCCAGTTTTGCCA
Organism: uncultured bacterium; assembly: GCA_945949875.1. GTDB lineage: Bacteria > Bacillota > Clostridia > Lachnospirales > Lachnospiraceae > 1XD8-76. The sequence goes on along the minus strand of CAMFGH010000015.1, from coordinate 27,296 downwards.
CGGAATTGGCTGTGGCGGTAGGCCCGTTCACATCGTATCCAGAGGACGGTGATACCCCGTCTGCTACCGGTTTGTGTGCCAGTCGTCCATCCGGGGTAGCTCCTGTCTGTCCACCCAGTGGCACGTTTGCCGATACCGGATATACACCTGCCTGATAAATACCGCCTCTTGGGTTTTTGAACTTCTGCAGTGGCTTGGTGTAGGTATAGGCGGCCTCTCTTGCCAGCATATCTACTGTGTCAATATCATTTCCAAACTTATCCAGCCCGGCAATCATTTCAAGCAGGTCTGCACACATTTTCTTATCCGCTTCAGAAGGCTGCGTATTCTTTACCGTCTGAGCAATGGTTCTGATATCTTCATCGGAAACCGTTTTGCCTGCCTCCTGCAGCTGTTTTACAATCTGTGCGGTCAGTTCTGCAACGGTGATATCATCAAATCCCTGGCCATAGTTCAGTGCTAATGCACGTTTGAAATCTGCAAGGGAAATCTTCTTTTCATCATAAACCAGTTTTTTGATCGCATATAAGGAATCTGCTACGTTTGCGATACCAAAGCCCTGTGGTCCGGTAAAGTTGTAAATAGCTCCGCCTTCCTGAAGTGCTTTTCCTCTTGCAATACAATCGTCCACCATAGAGGATTCAAATGGAAGAGGACATCTTTCCATGTGAGCCATGTCAATGGCGTTATCTGCATTTACCAGCAGAGAAATCTGATATTTCATCTGGGCTTTATATGCTTCAAAGAAATCTTCAAAGGTCTTTAAGTCTTCTACCTCGCCGGTCTGGATACTGATTCTTTCTCCTTTATCCATACCATTTGAGAATACCAGTTCTAACGGTCTGCACATATTAAAGAACGCTGCATCATGCCAGCCTTCTGTCTTTCCTGCCTTCTGAGGCTCTACGCAGCCGATGATGTTATAGGTTCTGGCATCTTCCAAACTGACACCCCTGCTCATCAGGGCCGGTATGATCACTTCGTCATTATAATAAGCAGGGAGTCCGATACCGGTTCTGGTCAGTTTTGCTGCATGTACCAGCAGATCATGTGGCGATCCGTTCCATACTCTGATGGAAAGAGATGGTGCCGGTAAAAATACATGCATGGAAGCGGTGATACACATAAAGGACAGATCATTGGTTACGTCCCGTCCGTTTTCATCCTGTCCGCCTACGATCAGGTTCTGGAATAAACTGTATCCCGCAAATCCTTCTGCGCTGGCAGCATCCCTGCATTTATTCAGGTCATTTAATTTTACCCAGAAGCAGTCTAACAGTTCCTGTGCAAATTCTCTGGTCAGTTTACCTGCATCCAGATCTGCTTTGTAATAAGGATATAAGTACTGGTCAAAACGTCCCGGAGAAATGGAATGTCCACTGGACTCCAGCTGAAGAAGCTGCTGTACAAACCAGAAGCTCTGCATCGCTTCATAAAAGCTTGAAGCACCCTTAGCCGGTACTCTTTCACAGTTTTGTGCGATCTGAAGAAGTTCTGCTTTTCTGGCTGCATCTGCTGTTTCGCCTGCCATTTTCTTTGCCAGATCAGCATATCGTTTTGCATAACCGATGGTTGCATCACAGCAGATCAGAACTGCCTGCAGGAAACGGGAACGTTTTGCATAATCCTCATCGCCAAAATCACATTTATCCAGTTCTGCCTGTGCCTTCGCTGCAATCCCTTCAAAACCGATTGCCAGAACTTCATCATATTTTACGGTAATATGGCCTACACCATTATAGAAATAATTGCCCGGCGTAAAAATATTATGTTCCATGGACTTCAGTGTTTCCGGTGCCATATAGGAAGTAGCCAGTTCACTGGTGGTTCTTCCCTTCCAATATTTATTTGCTTCATGTAATTTCTTTTTCGTTTCATCCGAGATGTAGAACGGATCTGCGGCTCTGGTTTCTACCGTTTCAAACTCTGCCTCCAGCCATTCCCAGGAAAACTCCGGATAGGTCTGACAGCCTCTCGGTGCAATGGTAGTAGATCCGACGATCAATTCTTCATCACGAATAATAATCGGAATATTTTCCAAAATATGTGCATACGCTTTTGCACGTCTCATAATGACCGGTTCTCCTTCGGTCATTTTATAAGACTCTGTGATCAGCTCCGCTCTTGCCGCTTCAATTTCCGGCATCTTTGCATAAAGATGTTCGACTAATCTCGTGATACGTTCGCTCTTTGCAATTGGCTCTTTGTAATAACCCATCTTTCGCTTCCTCCGTCTTCTCTGTATGGTTTCAGGACTTTCTTCCTTAATCAATATAAGTAGTATCCTATTGTGTCTTGACTGTGATGCTCTTTTCCTTCCGCAATGGCTCTCTTTTCGACAAAATACCCAAAAGAGGCTACTGCCACAACATACTGGTATTATACCTCTGCCATAATGTGAAGTCAACAAAATCGTCACCTGTTTTTATAGTATTTTGTGGTTTTGTGAAAGATTTTTTGTGGTTTTGTGTAGTTTTTATTGACAAATCAGCATACTTGTAACATACTGTTTTATAGAGTGTTGTGCCCATAGAATTTTGGTTCTTTATCACATTAAACCGACATAGTATATCCGGCACAGCTCGTTCAGAAAGGGTTATTACATGATTCAATTTGATGTACATACCCATTCCATTTCCAGCGGTCATGGCAGTACCTGCACCATTACCGACATGGCAATGGCTGCCAGAAAAAAAGGGCTTTCCCTGCTTGGCATTTCCGATCATGGTCCTGCCACTTTATGTGCGGGCACTCCTTCCTATTTCAGGAGTCTGCAGATGGCACCCAGAGAGCGCTGTGGAATTCGTATGTTGTATGGAGTCGAACTGAATATTTTGGATCATTCCGGCAAAGTAGACTTAGAAAAGAGCATTCTGTCCGGCATGGATTATGCCATTATCAGTATGCATACCAAAAATATAAAGCCGGGAAATATTTGTGAGAATACAAAAGCATACATCCATGCCATGGATCAGCCTAAAGTCCGCATCATCGGCCACTGCGACGATGCGAAATATCCTGTAGATTACAAAGCGTTAGCCAGAGAGGCAGCCGATCATCATGTCATGATGGAAATCAATAATGCCTCCATTATGCCGGGCGGTTATCGTGGAAACACGATTCCCAATATCATACATATGCTGTACTGGTGCGGCGTATACGACGTTCCGGTCCTGCTTTCCAGTGACAGCCATGGCTACAAACATGTAGGAGACGTGAAAGGTTCCGAAATTCTCCTTCGTGCATTCCGGGAGTCTCTGGATTTCCCCCAGCATCTGATCATGAGTTATGATGCAGATCGTTTTATCAAGTATATTAACCATTATCCGTTATAAAAGGAAAGTGATCGTCCCTCCTCCCCCCTGGAACGATCACTTTTTTTGTGCCCCTATTTCGCAGAAAGCACAAGATAATTCTTCCATACCTTGTGCTTCTCCTATTCGTTTTTTATTAAATTTCTGTTTCTACACCACCCGTCGAATGGTAAGGATCGGTCTGTACTGTGCATTGCTGACTTTGATCCCTGTTTTCTGGGTGCTGGCATGTACGATCATCCCACCGCCGATATACATTCCAACATGTCCATCATAGCAGACAATGTCTCCCGGCTCTGCACTTGCCAGGGTTACTTCTGTTCCCACCGTGCGAAGCTGCCAGGATGTTCTGGGCACTTTATACCCAAAGTCTGCATATATTCGGAAAATAAATCCAGAGCAGTCCGCACCGTTGGTCAGGCTGGTGCCTCCCGGAACATAAGGGTTTCCGATAAACTGGCATCCATAGTTTGCCATTGCTTTTCCGGTAGAACCGCCACTGGAAGCTGCTACGATGGCCTGTGCTGCAGCTACAGTAGAGGCTGCTGATGCACTGGGTGTATAGGTTGAGGTACCGTTTTTTGCAGCCAGACGTTTTCGCTCTTCTTCCTGAATCTGGGCAATTTTCTTATTATCCGCTGCAATCTGTTTCTTATAAGCAGATGCCTGCGCCTGGGCTGCCGCAATTTCCGCATCATAATTTGCACTGGCTGCCTTTTTCTGAGCCAGAATACCATTTAAATAATTCTGCTGGGAAGCAAGCTCTGCTTTGTCTTCTTCGATGCTTGCCATATCACTTTCCAGGATTGCCTTGTCTTCTTCCAATCCGGCCTTCAAAACAGCGATTTCTTCCTCGATGGCCTGAAAGTTAAGCAGCATCTTCCGGTCATACTCATACAGATCCTCTATATACTCCACTTTGTTCAGCATATCACTGAAGCCTTTGCTTTCCAAAAGCAGTTCCAGATAGGACTCATTTCCCTGCTCATACATATATTTAATGCGGATCTTCATGGCTTCATACTGCTGTTGCTCCTGTTCCACTGCAGCATCATAATCGGCCTGTGCCACTTCGATTTCAGATTCTTTCTCGGTAATCTCAGCCTGTTTTTCTGTAATCTGATCTTCCAGAACACCGATTTCGGTATATAAGTTGATCAGTTCTGAATCCAAATCTTCTATCTCTTCTTCCAGTAAATCCTGTTCTTCCTGCAATCCGCCGATTTGTCCATTCAGCGCATCCAGCTGTTTCTGGCTTTCCATGATTTGTTTTTGGAGTTCTTCAATTGTATCTGCCCATACCTGCGTTGTGCTTCCCATAAGTAATATGGTGAGCAGCAGCAGACTGAGCACCGAACGGCATCGTCTCTTCATGTATTTCCATCCCTTATTCAGGTTTCACTAATTTGCACTAATCTGTGCGTTCTCTTCCAGGAATCCATATACCTTATCATACATCAGATTCCATCTTACTTTTTCCCTGCCACCGACAGCAGACAGCAGTTCCTCCATGGTCGCATATTCTCCAAGTTTTAGAGCCTCCTGCAATTCTGCTTCCAGTTCTTCGTCATTTACTTTCAGTTTTTCCTTATTGGCAACATACTGTAAAGCCAGTCCCTCTTTGGCGCAGCCTTCTGCCAGCGTCCGAATGGTTGAATCCACTTCTTCGGCAGTCACATTGTATCTGCTCATGATGTAATCTTCCAGACTGAGCCCGGAGGATTGTGCACTTAAGGTAAGGTCTTCTCTTAAATCTGTCTCAAAATCTGCCACCAGTGACTCCGGTATCTCTTTAAAAGAGCATGCATTCAGAAGTCCCGATGCCAGCTGGCTTTTTACGGAATAATCATACTGGCTGTCCATATAGGACTGTAAAACCTTTTTCACATCAGCTCTGTACTGATCTGCGCTGGTATATTCGCTGTCCAGATATCCCACAGTCTCATCGGTAAGTTCTTTCAGGATATAATTTACCTTTACTTCAAATACACAGTCTTTTCCTGCCAGATCTTCTTTATACTGTTCCGGGAAGGTCAAATTCAGTTCTACAGAATCTCCGACCTTTACACCAACCAGTCCATCTTCAAAGCCGGCAATAAAGGAACCGGAACCAATTTCCAAAAACTGGTTTTGCGCAGTGCCACCTTCAAAGTATTCTCCGTCCACAGACCCTGCATAATCGATATTTACCACATCTCCCTGTTTTACTGCCACGGAAGTATCTGTAATATGCATTTCTTCCACATTCTGAGCGGTTCTCTGAATATAATATTCCACGTCTGCATCGGTTACTGTGGTACTTGCCTGCACCGTGACCGGCATTCCTTTATAACTATCACTTACTGTGACATATTTCTCTACTTTTGCGTCCTTCAGACTTTCTGCTGTTAATTCTTCATTTCCGCATCCCGCCAGAATCCCTACTAATACCAGCACAAGGCATAGGGCTGTCCATTTGCTTTTCATCAATTTTCTCATTCCTTTCTATATTTAGGGTAAAACCCGACTTAAATAAGCTTTTTAGCACAATATATTACATTTATACCACACTTTCCGCTTTCTTAAAAGCATTTCCAGTAAAAACCCAAAGTTGTTTCATCTTGCTATTCCATGAAATAAATGCTAGAATATCTTATTATTGTAAAGGAGGAGTACAATATGTTCCCTACTTGGTCTATCGTACTTATTATTATACTTGTTATTTTAATCGCTGCTATTGTTGTTCTGTATTTCCTTGGCAAAAGGGCTCAGAAAAAGCAGGCAGAGCAGCAGGAACAGATTGAGGCATATAAGCAGAACGTATCCATGCTGATCATTGACAAAAAACGTATGAAGCTGAAAGAATCCGGACTGCCACAGGCTGTCATTGATTCCACTCCAAAGCTTATGCGCCGGGCGAAGCTTCCTATTGTAAAAGCGAAAGTGGGACCACAGGTCATGACTCTGGTTGCAGATGAAAAGATTTTCGACAGCATTCCTGTAAAGAAGGAAGTAAAAGCAGTTGTCAGTGGTATTTATATTACATCTGTAAAAGGACTGCATGGTAAAACCCAGGTTGTTGAGACCAAGAAAAAAGGTCGTTTCAAACAGGCGCTGGAAAAAGCGCAGGAAAAAGCCGGCGTAAAGCAGGTAAAATAGAGAGCAAATAAAAGAAAGAGCTGTCCCTGGCGTGAATTCGCTCCGCCAAGAGGCAGCTTTTTTGTGCCCAACTGCCCGCAGGGTGTTTTTTTCAGTCTGCGGGCAGTTGGGTACAAGAAAAGCTGCCTCTTGGCGGAACGGATTCACGCCAGGGACAGCTCTTATTTTATTTGCTCTCTATTTTGATATTCATTTCGCAGTCAGACAAATGCTCGCCGGCTGATTCCAGCCGGTATTTGACCCGTATCTTTATCCGGTCTTCCTCTTCTTCCTTTTCCAGCTGCCGGGTGTGTACCGACATGGGAATCGGTCCAAAGGGTGTCCGGTAGTCCGCCTCCCATTTTTCTCCCTGGGCAAAAGAAGCTTCCCAGTTTACTGCACCGGATTTTTTAAGCTTCATCTGATCCGCAGTAAGCTGCAGCCTGTTCTTTACCGTTTCTGTGCTTCCCTCTGCTTTTTCCTCGTACAGGACATATTTTTTCCCGTCTTTTTCATAGAAATTACCTTCTACAGAAGAAGATAATATTTCCTTCTGTCCATCTGCACCCACCTGCGTGCTCACGATTTCAATGTACACCTGTTTTTTCATGCTTTTCTGTCTTTCTAGTATTCTTCAATGTTGATTACCTTTGCCGAAAGAATACCATATTTCAGGATTGAATTGGCAAATGTCTGGAATCGTTCTTCTCCGTCACTTACATAGAAATGATGAATATTGGTACCAAGTCCCGGCTCTTTATCGCTGAGCAGATTTTCCCTTTCCAATAGGGCTTTCAGTTCCCGGGCAGTCTCATAGGCCGGATTTACCAAAGTCACCTGATCTCCCATGATCTTCTGAACTGTCTTGCGGATCAGCGGATAATGGGTACAGCCCAGAATCAGGGTGTCGATTCCGCTGTCAATGAGACTGGCCAGATATCTTCTTGCGATCTCATTGGTGACCGGGTCCTCCCACAGGCCTTCCTCCACCAAAGGAACAAACAGCGGACAGGCTTTTCCGATCACTTCCACCCGGGGATCCAGTTCTTTGATATATGTAGTATATGTTTCACTGGAAATCGTTCCGCTGGTACCAATCACACCTACTTTGTGGTTTTTGGTGGCTTCTACTGCGGTTTTTGCACCCGGTTTTACCACACCTATCATAGGGATATCACTTTCTTTGCTGATATCCTCCAGGGCAAAAGCACTGGCAGTATTGCACGCAACTACAATTGCTTTCACGTCCTGTGCCTTCAAAAAACGAACGATCTGTCTGGAAAATCTGGTAATCGTCTCTTTGGATTTGCTCCCATATGGAACCCTTGCGGTATCCCCAAAATAAATGACTTTTTCATTCGGAATCTGATGCATGATCTCTTTGACCACCGTAAGTCCGCCTACACCGGAATCAAATACTCCTATGGATGCATCTCTAATATCTTTCATTCTTTCTTTTCTCCAATCCATTCCAGAATGCTGCATTTTATGTGGATATGATCTGTATCCGCACTTCCGATGTCAAAATACAGATTTTCCGCCGGAGAATCCTGATCATAGGATCTTTCCGTCCCTTCTGCATCATTCCGGTCTTTCTCTTCTACAACTTCCACACAGTCTGTTGTAAAAGTATATTGAGGGAATACAATTCCCCAAAAGCCTGCCGACAGCATAACGCCGGTTCCCCAGGCTATCATGGCTTTCCAAATATTTTTCATGGTCATTCTCCTTTATGTTAATAGGAGTATGACCATTTTCTGTCCTTTCATACAAGTCTTCTATCATGCTCAATCCGGATCTGGCGTATAATGGCTGTTTCCTGATTATCCACATGTATTTTGGCAAGGTCAGCTGCCTTTTCCTTGTCACAGCGCATGATACTGTCATAAATCGCTCTATGCTCCTGGGCCAGATTATCGTGCTGTTCAAAATCTTTGATATATTCAAAACGATAGCGGAACATCTGCTCAGAAAGATTATGCAGAATCTGAATCAGCTTGGAATTTCTGGTAGCTTCTACAATGATATCATGAAACGCCACATCCTGTTCTGCGATCTCTTTCAGATTTCCTGTTTTAGTAGCGTCTTCAAAATCCTGACATGCTTTTCTCAGCATCTCTTTTTCCTCTCCTGTGATTCGGTCACAGGCAAGCTCTACACTGAGCACATCCAGGGCTCTGCGCACTTCCAGCACATCCTTCATGCTCTTTTCTGTAATCTCTGTCACCACAGCACCACGTCTGGGTATCATCTGAACAAGCCCTTCCAGTTCCAATTTTCGGATAGCTTCCCGGATTGGTGTGCGACTTACTCCCAGTTTTTCTGCCAGATGAATCTCCATCAAACGCTCACCGGGCTTTAAATTTCCGGTAAGTATCGCCTTGCGGAGTTTTTTGAAAACCACATCCCGGAGTGGAAGCAGCTCATCTATTTCTGTATCTACATTATGATTCATCATTGTTTTTCCTTTCTGAGCACTGGCTTTCTGAACACCGGAAAGATGAAATATATACTTCTCCGGCCAGGCCTCCTGCTGTTATTTCATCTGCCGCAGCCTGTGCTTTCTCTTTTTGATCAAATATGCCAAATACTGTCGGCCCGCTTCCGCTCATAATGGATTGCAGCGCGCCGGCATTTTTCATACAGGTCTCTATTTTCCCGATGATCGGATATTTTTCACCGGTAACGGTTTCCAGTACGTTACTCATCTTATGGCACAGACCCTGTAAATCCTGATTCTCAATATCCTCCAGCATCCCATCGATATCCGGATGGGTTTCCAGTTGATCCAGTTTCAGATTCTGGTAAACATATTTTGTTGACACATCGATGTCCGGTTTGGCCAGCAGAAGAACGCAGGACGGTGGTTCTTTGATGGGTGTCAGCACCTCTCCGATTCCTTCAGAAAGTGCAGTACCTCCCATAATACAGTAGGGCACATCGGCTCCCAGTTTCACGCCTTCTTCTCTGAGCTGCTTCTGGGTAAGCCCCAGTTCAAACAGTGCATTCATTCCCTTTAAAACTGCTGCACAGTCGGTACTGCCTCCAGCCATTCCGGCAGCAACAGGGATGTTTTTTTCGATGTAAATATCTACTCCCTGTGCAATGTTATACTGATCTTTCATCAGTTTCGCTGCTTTGAAAGCCAGATTGTTTTCATCAGAGGGAATTTTTCCGCTGTTGGTATGAATCCGGATCTCATCCTCATTTAGCACTTTCATTGTAACAACGTCGTGTAGCGATACGGTCTGCATGATCATTCGTACTTCATGATATCCGTTTTCCAATCTTCTTACCACATCCAGACCCAGATTAATCTTTCCGTATGCCGGATAAGTAATGGTATTGCCTTGTGATGCCATCCTCTGTTCACTCCTTGATTATGTATATTGTATACAAAGATTGTATTCTATTATATACAATCTATCTGTCAGAGTCAAAAAGATTTTACAATCAGGATTTTTTCTCCCTGATGCAGCTCCTCTTTTACCAGTTCATTGTTTTCCTTTAAGCTATCCAATGAAACCATGAATTTTTTGCCGATATCCCAGAGAGTATCATTTTTCTTTACCACATATCCCACCATACCGGGCATTTTCTTTGTACCGTCACTACCCGAATCATCTTCTGCAATATCGCATATCCGGTATTCCCGCTCCATCTGAAAGGCTGCCAGATCTACATTAAGTGTTCCCCGGCATTCCCACTGATCTCCGTTTAACGTCAGGCCCAGATGATCCAGATTCATATCCAGATGGCAGATGTTTTCCGGTTCGATTTCCGGAGTTTCCATAAGATAGTGGTATGGCATGCTTACATGCAGAGGCTCATAATTCTTATCTCCGGTTTCCATCAGGAAATCCGCTTCCACAGAGCCCAGCAGATCCATTCCTTTTTCCTGTTTCTGCATGGATTCTTTTTGCACACGAGCTGTCGCATAAACCAGCTTTGCATCACTGCCCAGTTCTTTGCGGTCTAAGGTTTCATTCAACTTGCATCTGCCTGTACTATGGATCAGGGCACTTTTATATAAGGTTTCTTTTCTTTCCAGAAACAGTTCATCACGGGTCCCATAGCAGTCTGCCAAAATATCTATTTTTTTCTCTTCATACAGTTTCAGATACAGATCCAGAGACATTTCCAGCAGGAACATTCTCTGTTCATCATCAAAATCCACTCCTACAGAAATATCTTCATTGCTGATCCGCCAGGTCACATCTGTCACCATATGCTCCTTGCAGCCCATGCAGTCCAGACTTCCGTTGATTGGAATGGTGGCCACAAAGACCTGCAGCTGCCCATCCTGTTCTCCACGGTAGAGAAAGAACGCTTTGACCTCCCCTTTTACAAAAAGTTTCTCTTCTACAGCCCGGAACTCCAGTTCAGGCACTGTAATCTCCTTCCAGACCAGCATACCGATATTGGGATAATTCTGTGGAAGTTCCAATTCCTCCTTCCAACGGAATACATCCCGTTTCATGACTACCAGATCGGCCACTTCCAGACTCTTTTTCAGGGTTTCCACACCGCTTCTTTCTTTGATGTCAAGGGGCATGGGAATTTCACACATATTTTCCGCATATATATTCAAATTAAGTACTGCCTGGATGCTCAGCTTTCTGGAATTTATAAGACCGATAGTCAGATCTTCCAGATCCATTTCGACAGTGATCTGATCATCTGAAGCGATTCCTTCCATGATCACCTGTTCCTCAAAGGGCAGTTCCCCTTCCACTGCATCCAGTAAATTGTCGTTCTCAGACTGGTATAAAATGCAGTAGAGCAGTCTTCCCTTTAAAACCACATGATCATTTACAGGCCTGCATTCATCCAGTTTCACAAAGCCTTTTTGACGTAAGATTTTCCCCACATCCAGTTTATCATCCTGTAAATTCTTATCATCTTCCAATGCAATCTGGCTGATGGCCCTGCATTTTATTTCATCCATACATATTTTGCTGTTTTCCAGTTCCACAAAAAAACCTCCCTGCACATTACTACTATTCATAGTATGTGGCAGGGAGATTTATTATTCCTCAACTGCGCCAATCAGCTCATTTATATCTTCTATCTGGTATCTGCGCATATAAGCTTCTATGCCCTCTGCGATTTCCACTGTTGTATAGGGATTTACAAAGTTCATGGCACCCACTGCAACAGCAGTAGCGCCTGCAAGGAGAAACTCAATGGCATCTTCCGCATTTGCTATCCCGCCCATGCCGATCACCGGAATCTTTACTGCATGAGATGCCTGATAAACCATACGGACAGCAACCGGTTTTATGGCCGGTCCGGATAACCCACCTGTCTTATTGGCCAATGCAAAACGTCTGCGATGCACATCGATTTTCATGCCGGTAATGGTATTAATCAGGGAAATTGCATCTGCACCGGCGGCTTCCGCTGCCTTTGCCATTTCCGAAATATCCGTAACATTGGGGCTAAGCTTCATGATTACCGGTTTTTTAGCATGTTTCTTAATCTGGTCTGTAATCGAAAACAATGCATCGGCTTTTTGCCCAAAGGCAATGGCCCCTTCTTTTACATTGGGGCAGGAAACATTGATCTCCAGCATGTCTACCGGGGCATCATTACATCTGTCCACAACCTCCAGGTAATCTTCTACGGTTTTTCCACAGACATTGACGATAATCTTTGTATCATACTGCTGTAAAAAAGGGACATCCCTTTCCAGAAAAACATCAATCCCGGGATTCTGCAGGCCGATGGCATTTAACATCCCACCATATACTTCTGCCACACGAGGGGTGGGATTTCCCGGCCAGGGAACATTGGCAACCCCTTTGGTCACCACCGCTCCCAGTTTATTTAAATCTACGAATTCGCCATATTCCATACCGGAGCCAAAAGTCCCGGACGCTGTCATGACCGGGTTTTTGAAAGATACTCCTGCAATACTTACTTCCGTCTTCATCTATTTATCCTCCTCTAAAATGGCAACATCTTCTGCCAGAAAAACAGGGCCGTCCGTACATATTCTGGCATTGTGCACATGAGAATGTTCATCTTTATGGATGGTCTTACAAACACATCCCAGACAGGCTCCTACGCCACAGGCCATTCTTTCTTCCAGCGAAAGGTATGCCGGGATCTGTTTTTCCCGGGCAAACCGCTTGATTGCTTTCAACATAGGTATGGGTCCGCAGGTATAAATTAAATCAGCATTTAATTTATGTTCATTTATAACATCCATCACGTTCCCTTTTGTCCCTACGCTACCATCTTCTGTGGCAATATACACCTTTCCATATTGCTCCATGTCTTCTTTCAGGAACAGTTCGTCGTCACGGTAGCCTAAAATAATGATTTTTTTGCAGTTTTTCAGGCTTTTTGCAAGTTCCAGAATCGGTGGGACACCGATTCCCCCACCCATGAGAAATACCGTTTTCCCTTCTGCCTCCTGCAGAGGATATCCATTTCCCAGGATACCGAGGATTCGAACCCGGTCTCCTGCTGCATAAGCAGAAAATTCTTCTGTGCCTTTTCCTGCAATACGGTATACGATTCGAAGGGCATTTTTCTCCCGGTCTACTTCGCATATACTGATGGGTCTCGGTAACAGGGTGGCCTGATTCTTCGGATAAACCCCGATAAAGCATCCCGGTCTGGCATTTTCTGCCAGTTCTGTCCGAATCCACAATTCATATACTCCTGTTGCCAATTTTGAAGCAGAAATCACCTCTGCGACCCCACATTTTTTAGATAACATATGTTACTCCTCCCTGTTTTACTGGATTTATCATTTTTCTAATCATCAAGCTCATTCATCCCCATGCACTCTATATATGCAATTTTTCCATCAGAAATCGTATATTCAACCGTCGATTTGCAAGTTTTTCCAGCAAATGGTGTGTTGGATGATTTTGAGTAAAAAGTAAAGAAGGTCTGGGTTGAATCCGGATCAAATATGACCATATCTGCCGGTCCTCCTTCTTCCAGATATCCGGCATCCAGATGATACATCCGGGCCGGATTCCATGTCATTTTCCCAAGCAGTTCCATCATCGTCAGCTTCTTTGTTTTGACCAGCTCGGTTATTCCCAGCGCCAGGGCTGTTTCCAGTCCAATGATTCCACTGGGTGCCTCTGTAATCGGCTTTGCTTTCTCTGCTCTGGTATGAGGAGCATGATCCGTGGCAATCAGGTCTATGGTGCCATCCTGCAATCCCGCCACAATAGCTTCCCTATCTTTTTCCGTCCGCAGAGGTGGATTCATTTTCGCCAGGCTTCCATATTTTTTTACTGCTTCTTCTGTCAGGGTAAAATGATGTGGTGTTGCCTCTGCATGGATGTCTCCGCCTCTTTTTTTGGCTTCCCGTATCATTTCCACGGCTTCCGCTGTACTGATATGCTGAATGTTTACACAGGCGTTGGTCTGGAGGGCCAGTTCTAAATCCCTCTTTACCATGCTGATCTCTGCCATCCGGTCAGAGCCCTGTATTTTGTAATAGGCTGCTGCTTCTCCTGCGTTAATGCCATTTTCTTTAATATAGGCCGGGTCTTCTTCATGAAAGCTGATCGGCACCTGTAGCCTTGCACACTCCGCCATGGCTTCCCGAACCACACTTTCTTCCAGAATCGGCTTCCCATCATCGGTGAAACCAACTGCGCCCTGCCGGTGCAGCTGTTCCATGTCTGTCAGCTTTTCTCCCTTCATTCCTTCTGTTACACTACAGCAGGTATACACGTGGATTGCTGTCTTTTTCCCTTTTTCCAGTACATATTGAAGGGTCTCAGGCTGGTCTACTACCGGATTGGTATTGGCCATCAGTACCACACTGGTAAATCCACCTCTTGCTGCGGCTTTTGCCCCTGTAAAAATATCTTCTTTTTCCGTAAATCCGGGATCCCTGAAGTGTACATGAACATCCACCAGTCCGGGTGCCACTATATATCCCTCTGCATCAATGGTCTGCATTTCATGTTTGGGAAGCTGTCTGAAAAACTCTGTTTTATCCAGTCCCTCTCCCATTTTCCATATTTTATCATCTTTTGTGATAATATCCATGGTCTTCTCAAGTCCTGTTTTCGGATCTATCACACATCCGTTTTTTATATACAACATTTTCTCTCTATTTCTCCTTTTTGGGATAAATTTTACTTGTATCTGCTATTTATATTATAGTACACTGTTTTCATGGGTAAAATCTATAGGCATACTCTATCTTTTTAAATTTATGGAGGAATATTATGCGTCTGATTATTATTCTCTTATTTGTTGTACTGTTTTTAATCATCTCACTCCCTATTCAATTTGTGGAATGGATCATCGGAAAATTAAATCCAGATTTAAAAACCAGGTCTTCTTTGGCTATTGTAAACTGGGCTTTTCGTGTTATCATTTTTTTTGCAGGTACAAAAGTAACTGTAATAGGGGAAGAAAATATCCCAAAGGATCGGGCAGTTCTATATATTCCGAATCACCGAAGCTATTTTGATATTGTGTTAACCTATGTTCGTGTTCCCAGGCCTACCGGCTATATTGCCAAAAAGGAAATGGAACGCATCCCTTCCCTGAGTCAGTGGATGCGGAATCTGCACTGTCTGTTTTTGGACCGTGAGAATATCAAAGAAGGTTTGAAAACGATTCTGACTGCTATTGAGAAAATAAAATCCGGCATATCCATCTGTATTTTCCCGGAAGGAACCAGAAACACCGAATCCGATGAACTTCTTCCTTTCCATGATGGAAGCTTTAAGATCGCTGAGAAAAGCGGATGTCCCATTATTCCGGTGACCATCAATAATTCCGCTGCTGTTTTCGAAGATCATTTACCCTGGATTCGTAAAGCCCATGTAATCATTGAATATGGCAGTCCTATCGAGGTCTCCCAGCTGTCAAAAGAAGAAAAAAGAGCTCTTTCCCAGACAGTCCGTACGATCATTTCAGAAACATATAAAAAGAACAAAGAACTTGTATAAGTTCTTTGTTCTTTTTTTCATCAAAGGTTCAGTTTTTCAACCACTTCTGCAAATCCCATACCATGGGATGCTTTGATCAGGATGGTATCTTCCGGCTCCAGCAGATTTTCTATCTCAGACAGCATTTTGTCCTTTTCTTTATAATATACCACTTTAACCGCTTTTCCTTCTTTTTCTGCCAGGCTTTCTGCTGCTTTTGCCATATGCTCTGACAGTTCTCCCACGCAGATCAAAAGATCGATTCCTTTTTCCACTGCATGTTCCCCTACCTGGGCATGCATCTTTGCCTCATCGTCTCCCAGTTCAAACATGTCTCCCAGAACAGCCACCTTTCTGGTATCTGCTTTTTCCAGAAGATCAATGGCTGCACAGGTGGATACCGGATTGGCATTATAACAGTCATCGATCAGAACTCTGTCCTTACAGGAGATGATATTGCATCTTCCACTACTGGGCTGCACCGCTCCGATTCCTGCTGCGATTTCTTCTCCGGTAAGCCCAAGGGTTATCCCTACTGCAGTTGCTGCCAGAGCATTATAGATCATATGCTCACCGGGAAGGGGAATCGTGGCTTCAAAGGTATCCTTTGGTGTATGAATGAGCATTTTTGTTCCAAATAATCCTTTGTTTTCCAGTATTTCCGCATAGCAGGAATTGCCTGTTCCTTTTCCATAGGTTACGACCGGTTTTCCGTTTACTTTTTCCAGGGTAATCAGTTTATCATCATCCCCATTGACGATAACGGTTCCGTCTTTCTGCAGGAAATCAAAGATTTCCGATTTTGCTTTCAGTACCCCATCTCTGTCACCCAGGAATTCCAAATGACACTGTCCGATATTGGTCATTATCACCAGGCTGGGTTTTACCATGCTGCTGAGTCTGTGCATCTCACCAAAGTGATTGATTCCCATTTCCACCACTGCCACCTGATGCTCTTCCCGGATCCGGAGCAGTGTAAGCGGCACCCCGATTTCGTTATTGAAATTTCCTTCTGTTTTGAGAACCGAATATTTCTGCGCCAGAACACTGGCAATACATTCTTTTGTGCTGGTCTTGCCAACACTGCCTGTGATACCTATAATCGGTATCTGCAGAAAACTTCTATAGAATTCCGCAATGTCCCTGAGTGCCTTCAGTGCATCCGGAACCACGATATATGGACCTTCTGCCCCCTCAGGAGCCACCTCACAAAGTGCTGCGGCGCCCTTTTCAAGTATCTGGGGAATGAATCTGTGTCCATCTGTCTTTTCGCCCTTTAACGCCACAAACAGGTCATTTTTACCGGCCTGCCGGGAATCTGTTACCACATGCTCTATTTCCATTTGTTCCATTTTACCAAAAAGCTGTCCTCCGCAGGCTTTGGCAATGTTTTCTAATGTCATATTTTTCATGAAGTTCTCTCCTCTTTCCTGATTCCTCTTGAAGAATTTACGTTAACTATTCAGCCCCATCCACATTTTCTTTTGCTCATATGGTTATGATCGAAAGGACGCCTGAATAATCTGTTCACACAGTTCCTCATAACTGGTCCCCTCCGCAGCCGCTTCCTGGGGCAGAAGGGATGTAGGAGTAAGGCCCGGCAATGTATTAGCCTCCAGGCAGAATATATCTCCCTCTTCGTTCATCCTGAAATCCATTCGGGCATAGTTCTTAAGTCTCAGCGCCACAAAAACTTTTTCTGCAGTTTCCTGGAGCAGTCTGGTTTTTTCTTCCGAAAGCTCCGCAGGGCAGGTCTCAACCGTACTTCCGGCCTGATATTTATTCTTATAATCATAAAATCCCTGTTTTGGTGCGATTTCAATAACCGGAAGTGCCCTTCCGTCCATAACACCAACGGAGAATTCTCTTCCGTTTATGTATTGCTCCACAATGACTTCCTGATCATAACGAAAAGCTTCTTCTAAGGCCTTTTCGAATTCTTCATCATTATTTGCCATTCCCACACCTACACTGGAACCTCCGGAGCACGCCTTAACCACACAGGGATAAGGGATTTTCTTTATGGATTCTCCTTTTTTTATGCTGATGCCTGCCGGTGTCGGAATGTGATAATAACCGAAAATATCTTTTGCAATGCTCTTATTCATGGCCATTGCTGAGCTGGCATAATCCGTTCCCGTATAGCGGATACCCATCAGATCAAAATAAGCCTGTATCTTACCGTTCTCGCCATTTTCTCCATGCAGTGCCATAAAGACCACATCAGCCAGCTGGCATATTTCTATTACATGAGGGCCAAAGAAATTTCTCTTCCAATCCGGTCTTTTGGCTTTTACCTGCTCCAGATCCGGAATTTCTTCATTTACAAATCCTATTTCTTTATCCCAATCATATTTCTGTTCAAAAACGCTGTTCCAGTCTTCTCCTTCGTATCCCAGAAAGACATCCAATATGATCACCTGATGTCCATTTTTCTTTAATGCCTTGTATGCTTTGGTTCCTGAACTCAAAGACACATCTCTTTCTGTACTGATTCCACCTGCCAGTACAACAATCTTCATATTGCCTCCTTGCGCTATTTTATTCGATCAGATCTTTTTCCCCTGTCACTGCACTGAGCATAAACAAAAGACGGGCACTGTCTTTTGCAGACAGGTTCTGGCTATGGTCGGTACTCATTTCATTTCTGCCTAACATATAGTGTATGTGGTTTTCAATCACGGTAGAATATTCATGATTCGTGATGACATAATCTACAATTCCCATAATGGTCATATCCGTCAAAATGTCATCTACCTCTTCCGAACCAACCAGGTATGGTTTCTGTCTGGATTCCCCGGCGATTCGCTCTGCTTCTTCCAGAAAACGATTCATCATCTGGGTACATATTCCTTTATCCACACGTCTTCTGGTAGACAAATAGGTATATTTCCCCATCCAGCCATAGATATCTTCCTGATTTGTCAAAATAGCGTCTTGATTATTTTTGATATAAGTATGATATCTGGCATCATTTGATGCACGATACAGTTCGCTGGCTGCAAAAAATCTTTTCCAGATCATATCCTGACCGGCTGCTGTCTTTTCAACAGAGTCTTTTTCAGCGGCTGTTTTTTCAGCATCCATACTTTCCAGGTATTTCCATGCTTTGGCTGCAGCTTTCAGACAGGTAGTTGCATAATTCATATCATACTGCTGATAAAGATAACCATATTTTGCCATTACTGCGATAAAACAGGCTGTGGATTCTGCACTGACCTCTTTCAAAATCTGTGCATCCGAAGTTTCTGTGCTTTGTCCTGCTCTACTGCCTGTGGACGGAACGATTCCACTGTAGACACCTCCGGTGGTACTGTCCTGCATGGTTAGCAGCCAGTTCGTATCCACCTGAAGAACGTCAAAAAAGGCTTTTCCGGACTGCATATTGTTTTCTTCACCGGCAACTGCAGAAGCGTCCTCATTCCAAAGTTCCTCATACAGATATGGATAGATCTCATATCCTGTCATCAGGTAGCTGAGCATTTCACAGATCTCTTTGGTATCTGTTTCCTTATCCAGCAGATGCTGGCTTTCTAACAGTTTCCCTTTCAATGCTTCTGCTGTTCTGTCAAAGCTGTCATCCCCGATCGTAAAATAATAGGAACACCCTGCTACGTCACATTTTATATAATATTCTCCCGGATTCTGCAGGTCTGTAAAGGTTCCTATATATCCCACATTCTCTTTTTGGATTACCTCTCCTGTATATACTACCTTATCTGATTCTTTTTCCAAAACAGAAAACGTCGTTGGAGCAGTTTTTGCTTCAAAAAAAGCAGTTTTTGTACTCTTTTCCAAATATCCCTGGCGATCTACAAGGACGACCGGTCTTTCCGCCGGAATCTCATATTCAAAAACAGGCTCCATTCCCCAGGTAAGATTATCGTCTGTCCTCTCTGAAATTAACTCTTCCCCATCTTTTCCTATTTCACATCCGGTCAAAAGAATAGCGCACGCCAAAAAAAGAGGCAGTATACGCCTCTTTATTCCGGCACTTCCGATATGCGCTGCATCATAACATCCTTTGCATACTTTCAATTTAAAGTACTCCTGCTTTTCACATTTCGCGCCATGTGGCTCTGAATCGTTATCATTTTATCATGATATGGATTTTGTGAAAAGTATCTTCCCTTCATGGATTCCGGGCAGCTTATCCTAATGGGTTTTGCGGAACCCCCTCTTTGGTCAGCTTCATATAAAGATGGGTTCCTTCTACAGAGAAATATCTGGTAGGACTGCCGACTTCTCCTAAAATATCTCCTGTTTTCACATAGCTTCCTTCGGAGACAGAAACATCCTTCAATTGACCATAGGTCAATTCATATCCATTTCCCAGATCCATCACAATGGTTTTCCCTGTTACCGGACTGTCATATATTCTTTTTACCAGTCCATCTGCACCTGCACTGACACTTGTTCCCTCTGCAGTGGCGATCATCACAGCCGGATTTACTTTATATTGTTTCAAGGTCGGAAAATATATGGACTTATCCGCACTGTAATTCAAAAGAATATCCCCTACCAGTGGCATGACCAGTGTACTGTCTTCGTTAAAATTAAGCTCCGGCTGGAATCCCATGGAAATGGCTTCTGATGTTTCTTCCTCTGCATCTGCTTTGGTCATATCTTCCGGTAAAGCTTCTGCTTCCACTACAGACGGTGCATCATCTTTTAAAGAAGGCTCATACTCACTGATGTCCATAGCTGTCATGGTTTTTTTACCGAGCTGCTTTTCTTTTTCGTCCTGATCAGATACTTTCAGCCCATTATCCACACTTCCCGAATCCGCTTCCAGGGCATCCGGATCCACATCCAGATCATCATCACCTACGATGATCAGCTCCTCCTCCGGAATTTCCTCAGCACTTTGTTCCAAAGATTCCAGATCAATGGAATAGCCATTGTCCTCTGCTTTCTGGTCCTCTTTTCTTACATAAATTCCTGTTACGGTAAGTGCTCCAAGGATTAACACACTGGAAGCGATCATTACCGCCTTTTCTTTTCCAAGGTTATTTCTACCCGTATGCTTTTTCATTCTATTTTCCTCCAAACCAGTTATTCAAATATTGGTAAAATACTTCTATTTGCCCTTAGTTTTTCCAGAAAAAGAATTCCTATTCAAAACATTTTTACATCATGAAAAATTATGTTGCCATATCCAGATGCTGTACCGTTCCTGCTCTTCCATTTTCGAACAGAAACATTCCTGTACTGCGGACCACTGCAGTGACTGCTCCGTTTTTATCGTATTGATTCAAATAGGTGGGAGCACTGTTTAAACAAATGGCTCCAACATTTTGATCTTTTAAAGAATATAACGTTCCGTTTCCATCTCCGTCCTGTACCCAGATTTTCAACTTCTCAAAAATACTGTCATTTTCATCGATCCAGCCATTATGATCTTCGTCATACATAGCCAGATCTCCAAATCCGTCTCCCGACTTTGTTCCAAAAAGTTCCGATCCGTCATTTATGACGCCATCGTCATTTTTGTCCAGTGCCAGATATCCGCTGCCGGAGCCTAATTTATGTATATTTTCTGTTGTTCCATCTGCATCCAGATCAAAAAAGAATGTCTGGTCTTCCACCTCAGCAATATCTCCGCTCAGATTGATCACCAGCGGATCACAAAGTGCCGTCTGGGCCGGACTCAGGCTCTGCTGCCCGTACTGCTGATGATAATATGCTTCGAATCGGCTGCTCATATACACATTCATATCGAAGGAAATACTTCTGCCATCCTCTGTCATCACGGTACCTGTTGTACTAAATGCAGCCTCCTGCTGTTCCAGATAATAGGTTTCCTGTTCATAGAAGCTGCTTTCCGCTGTAAGGCTGATTCCGGAACCGGAACCAAACATTCTGTCCAAACCGGTTCTCCAGTTTTCTCCTTTCATTTTCTCCCCAAACAGAATGTCCAGCAGGTATAATATGCTTTGCTGCCGAATCTCTGATATGGTTTTTTCTGCTTCATCCTGTCTTTCACTGGCACTTCTGGATTTGATCATTTCAGAAAAGGATAAACCTTTTCCAATCGCCTGCTGGTGGGACAGGTTCAGGCCACTGTTCATCTGCATGCTTCCGCTCATTTGCATACCGGTAAACATACTGCTACTTGTCACACCGTTTCCAAAGGTCTCCCTTCTCATCATCATCTCTGACGCAATTCCTCCTGATGCCATAGACATCTGACTGTTTGCAATCCTCATTTCTCATACCTTCCTTTCCCGGAATATGATGTTTCCCCTAAAAAAGGCAAAAAAATACCACGGATGGCATTTACTCCGCTTTTGGGAGTGTCATACCTTCCGTGGTCATACCATCATTTCCTTTGATATCATTTCCTTTGATATTATCTATATCGGAATCTTCCGGAAAATCTTTAGGGTAAATTATACCCGATTGTAATTAATCAGACATCCTTTCAGAATGATTTCTCTTTCTTCATCTGTCAATTCTCCCAGACGAAGATCAAAAGCTGTCATATCGCCGGATTCGGAATTCACTTTATAGGCCTTGATAACATCTGCTTTCTCGATAACCGCTTTTTTCACATCCGGAATAAATAAGTAATCCAGTTTCTTAAATGGCAGATCACCTTCTTCAATTAGGAATGGAAGCATACCCCAGTTGATCAGGTTGCTGCGATAACGTTTGGTTGCATACTCATTAGCAATATTCGCCCATCCGCCCAGCACTTTCTGGCAGCTTGCAGCCTGTTCTCTGGCAGAACCATCACCCGGTTTAACTGCAAAAATAGTGGAACCAACTCCTGTATTTTCTGCTCCGGCCTGTGGGAAGTTCTTACGTACGGTATCCATAACTGCCTTTAATTCTGCACTTGTTTCCTCCGGATTCTTTCCTTCCATACGTGCTTCTTCCAACACTTTTACCTCTTTTGCACGTCCTACATACTCCGGATCCTTTCTGGATAATGCAAATTCAGCAAGTCCTAACGGATTGGAACGGTAGGAAGAAGTTTCACCGGAAGGAATCAGCTCATCTGTTGTGGTAACCGGATCATGGATTTCAGAAACCACCTTTAATACCAGGTTTTCCGGAAGTTCTCCCATCTTCGGCCAGTCCTTGATATTCGGTCCAAACTGAATCTCAACAGAAGGATCTGCCACACCCTTGGAGTCAAATACACGATTTGCGTAAATATTACTGTCGAAATGATACTTGTATGTTCCGATTTCTCCGTCAAATTCCGTAGCTGCTGTCAGCACACCTTTGTTGGCCGCTGTAGCTGCAATGGAACGGGCATCCATAAGTGCCACAGATGAAATCTGTCCATTCTGTAATTTAGAACCTTCTCTGTTGGGGAAGTTTCTGGTAGAATGACGGATACTGAATGCATTGTTTGCAGGGGTATCACCTGCTCCAAAGCATGGTCCGCAGAATGCTGTTTTCATGACAGCACCTGTTTCCATAATATCTGCAGCTTTTCCATTCCGGATCAATTCCATATAAACAGGCATGGAAGCCGGATATACACTAAGTGTAAAGCCATCAGAACCAATATAGGATCCTTTCAGAATATCTGCTGCTGCGCAGATATTTTCAAATCCGCCGCCGGCACATCCTGCGATGATGCCCTGGTCTACCATAAACTGGCCATTTTTCACTTTGTTCTTCAATGTGAAATCAACAGCACCATCTAAGCTTACTGCTGCACGTTTTTCCACATCATCCAGAATATCCATCAGATTTGCCTTCAGTTCTTCAATGGTATAAGTATTGCTTGGATGGAATGGCATGGCAATCATAGGACGGATCTTGCCCAAATCAACCGTGATCACGCCATCATAATATGCTACCTGGGCCGGTTCAAGCACTGCGTAGTCCTCTGACCTGCCATGAATATCATACCATTCTTTTACTTTCTCATCGGTTTTCCAGATGGAAGATAAGCAGGTCGTCTCTGTAGTCATGACATCGATTCCGATTCGGAAATCTGCGCTCAGAGATGCCACACCCGGGCCCACAAATTCCATCACTTTATTTTTTACATAACCATTTCCAAATACTGCTCCGATGATAGCCAGTGCCACGTCCTGAGGCCCCACACCTTTCACCGGTTCTCCGGTCAGATATACTGCTACTACACCCGGCATATTAATATCATAGGTCTGGTTCAAAAGCTGTTTTACCAGCTCCGGACCTCCTTCTCCCATGGCCATGGTACCCAGTGCACCATAACGGGTATGGGAATCAGAACCCAGAATCATCTTCCCGGCACCTGCCAGCATTTCTCTGGCATACTGATGAATAACAGCCTGATGAGGCGGCACATATACGCCACCATATTTTTTTGCACATGTCAGTCCAAACATGTGATCATCTTCATTGATGGTACCGCCAACCGCACATAAGGAATTGTGACAGTTTGTCAGTACATATGGCATTGGGAATTTTTCCAGCCCCGATGCACGTGCTGTCTGTATGATACCTACAAAAGTGATGTCATGAGAAGTCAGCTTATCGAAACGGATTTTCAGCTTTTTCATGGAACCTGATGTATTATGACTTTTCAGAATACCATAAGCCATGGTTTCTTCTGCTGCTTCCTGCTTTGTAACTGTTTTTCCGGTTTTTGCCTTTACTTCCTGAAGTGCATCTGCATGATCCATGACCAGCTCAGAACCATTTACCAGATATGCACCACCATTACTTAATTCTATCATCTACGTTCTCCTTTCAGTGGGGACGTTTCTTTTGTCCATAGAATAGCCCTTTTGTCCTGGCTCAAAAGAAATGCTTTTATTATTATATGCTATTCCTCATTCCCTTGCAATAGGGATTGTATACAATGATACATTTTCCGCCTGGGGACGTTTCTTTTGTCCATAGGATAGCCCTTTGTCCATAGGAGCGTCCCCTGTCTTGCTGCCGCAGGCAAAAGCCTATTGTTAGCATAGCTAAAACAAAATGCGCAGGATAAGATTGTATGGATGATTTTGCACTATGGAGATGAGACTCTAAAAATCGTGGAAGCCTTTGCTGAACACGATTTTTGTCCTTTGAGGCTCATCGGAATGGTTAGCGCAATGAATACAGACAATCTTATCCTGCGTATTTTGTTTTTATGACTTTGTGAAACAGGCTTTTGCCTGTAGCAACAAGACAGGGGACACTCCTATGGACAAAAGGGCTATCCTGTGGACAAAAGAAACGTCCCCACTACAAGGCATATTTTGCATAGAAAGCAGCGTCCTGCTTTTTGCATTGCACCTTCAGATATGTTCCCTCCGGCTCATAACTCTGCTTTTTGATGACGCTATGCTCATTCAAATAGGCCAGGGCCCGTCCATCTGTGTAGGGAATCATAAGTTCCATATCCACGTAGCCGCCTGCCAGTTTCTTTTCGATCAGGCCCAACAGTTCTTCTAAACCAATTCCCTTTTTGGCCGACAGGTAGATACGGTATTCCCCATCAGCAGGCTCCTGAATTCTCGGTAAAAGATTTTCTTCCCAACATAAATCTGCCTTATTATAAACCAGGATCATGGGGATTTTCTCTGCCCCAAGCTGTTTTAAGGTCTCTCCCGTCACCTGAATCTGATCCGGGAAATTCGGGTCTGAGCAATCCACTACCTGCAGCAACACGTCTGCTTCTTTGGCTTCCTCCAGGGTAGACTGAAATGCCTCCACCAGATTATGAGGCAGCTTATCAATAAACCCTACTGTATCCGATAACAGCATTGGATGATGATTCTCCGGCATGATTTTTCTGACAGTGGTGTCAAGTGTGGCAAAGAGCATATCCTTTTCCATTACGCGCTTTTCATCCAGATCCGCATCCTCCGGTGCATAGGCCTCCAACAGTGCATTCATCAGCGTAGACTTTCCTGCATTGGTATAGCCTACCAGTGCCACCCGTGGAATGCCGGATTTTGCCCGTCTCTTACGCTGTGTTTTCCGTTCTTCTATGACCTGTTCCAGTTCTTTTCGCAGTTCGCCTAGTCTTTTTTCCAGGCGTCGTCTGTCCAGCTCCAGTTTCTTTTCACCAGCGCCTTTATTACTCATACTGCCGCTTCCTCCACCCTGCCTGGAAAGGGCCTCATGAAGCCCCACCAGTCTCGGCAACATATACTGCAGTCTGGCCACCTCCACCTGAAGTCTGGCCTCTCTGGTTCTTGCTCTGGACGCAAAAATCTCCAGAATCAGTGCACTTCGATCCATCACAGCGATGTGAAGTGCATCCTGGAGATTTCGTAGCTGGGATGGACTCAGGGAGTTATCAAATATTACGATATCCACATGAAGCATCTCTATTGCTGATGCCACCTCTTCTACCTTTCCCGGCCCGATATAATAAGCCTTATTAACTGAATCCATACTCTGGCAGACGCTCCCTGCGACCTGCATATTGCAGGCCTCTGCAAGGGCGCCCAATTCCTTCATGGAACGTTCGAAGGATTCATCATGATTTAAGTTTACTCCTACAAGGAGCGCGTTTTCTAAATCTGCCATATTATTTCACTATTTTACTTTTTTGTTTTTGCAGGCAGCACCACTTTATCCAGATGCCAGATATCATCCACATATTCCTGAATGGTTCTATCGGAAGTAAATTTACCGGAACATGCCACATTCAGGATACCTTTTTTTGCCCATCCTTTTTCATCTCTGTAAGCAGCTTCTACTTTCTTCTGTGCTTCTGCATAGGATTTGAAATCTTTTAAGATAAAATAAGTATCTGCTTTCGATGTACTTAAGGTATTCAGCAGTGAATTATATAACGGTCTGAATAAATCCGGATCATGAGGCGCATAAGTGCCATTGATCAGCTGCATCAGAACTCTTCTGATATCCTGATCATTGTTAAAGATCTCTGTAGGATCGTATCCGCCATAATTCTCATAATGAATGACTTCTTCGGAAGACAGACCGAAAATAAATGCATTTTCTTCGCCTACTTCTTCCACGATTTCTACGTTTGCACCATCCATGGTTCCCAGTGTCATGGCACCATTTAACATAAATTTCATATTACCGGTACCGGAAGCCTCCTTACTTGCTGTGGAGATCTGCTCGGAAACATCTGCTGCCGCAAAAATCCATTCCGCATTGGATACGCGATAATCTTCAATAAATACCACTTTGATCTTTCCGTTTATGGAAGGATCATTATTGACCACATCTGCTACCGAGTTGATCAATTTGATGGTCAGCTTGGCATTTCTGTACCCGGCTGCTGCCTTCGCGCCGAATATGAAGGTTCTCGGGAAGAAATCCATATCCGGATGATCCTTTAATTCATTATATAAATACATTACATGTAGTATGTTAAGAAGCTGACGTTTATATTCATGTAATCTCTTTACCTGTACGTCAAAGATGGATCTTGGGTCAACCTCCACACCGTTATGCTCCAGTATGTAATTTGCCAGACGTACTTTATTCTGGTATTTGATATTCATGAATTCCTGTTGTGCTTTCTCATCATCTGCATATACTTTTAATCCGGAGATTTTGGAAAGGTCTGTAATCCAGTCCGCACCTACATGGTCTGTTACCCAGCGCGCCAGAAGCGGATTACCATGCAACAGGAATCTACGCTGCGTAATACCATTTGTTTTATTATTGAATTTTTCAGGCATCATTTCGTAGAAATCACGAAGTTCCTGTTTCTTTAAAATCTCTGTATGCAGTCTTGCAACACCGTTTACGGAGTAACCGGATGCAATAGCCAGATGTGCCATCTTAACCTGTCCGTCATAGATGATAGCCATCTTGCGGATCTTTTCCTGGTTGCCCGGATATTTCTGCTCAATCTGCATAATAAATCTTCTATTGATCTCTTCAATAATCTGATAGATTCTTGGAAGAAGTCTGGAAAACAGCTCGATTGGCCATTTCTCCAAAGCTTCAGACATAATCGTATGGTTGGTGTATGCACAGGTTTTTGTTGTTACCTCCCATGCCTCATCCCATGACA
>CAMFGH010000014.1 GCA_945949875.1 uncultured bacterium | reverse complement strand
TTATTTAAATACATGATACAATATGTTGTAGTCAGAAATTTGTTGACTCAATCAGTCTTTTCATTTTCAGGTCACATATAGTGAAATTTTCAGATCATAGAAAAATGAAAATATAGAAAATTTGAGTTTTAGGAAATTTAAGATTAAGAAAACCGGAATTCTGAAAACCAGAAAATAGGAAAAATGAAATTCTGAAAAACCAAAAAAGAAAACAGAAATCAAAAAATAGAATATAAAAGAATTGAAATTCGTAAAAATAGGAATTCAGAAAGTATAGAAATCAGGAGAAAAAAATGCTGGAATTAAAAATAGGATCTCATGTAGGAATGAGTGGAAAAGAGATGTTTTTAGGCTCAGTGAAAGAGGCACTATCCTATGGAGCCAATACATTCATGGTATATACAGGTGCACCACAAAACACAAGAAGAAAAGAGCTGGATGAATTATGCATTCCACAGGCCAATAAGTTAATGGAAGAAAACGGGATAGAAGATTTCATTATTCATGCACCCTATATCATCAATTTAGGGAACACAGTAAAGCCGGAGACCTTTGAACTGGCAACCAGCTTTTTAGAAAAAGAGATCACACGTTGTCACGGTATGGGAAGCAAAATCATGGTATTACACCCCGGATCCCATGTGGGAGAAGGCGTAGAAAAAGGCATCCAGCAAATCGTAAAAGGTTTAAATGAAATATTGACAGCAGATACACCGGTATATATTGCACTGGAAACCATGGCCGGAAAAGGTTCTGAAATTGGAAGAAATTTTGAAGAATTAGCTGCCATTTACGATGGCACCATTCACAACGAGAAACTAAGAGTATGTTTTGACACCTGTCATTTACATGATGCCGGATTCGATGTGAAAAATGATTTTGATGGGATACTGGAATCCTTTGATAAAATCATTGGCACATCACAGATTGCGGCAATACATATCAATGACAGCAAGAATGAGCAGGGAACCATGAAAGACAGACATGCAAATCTTGGTGACGGTGCGATTGGCTTTGACGCACTTGCCCGAATCGTCCATCATCCGGTGCTGGCCTCTGTTCCAAAAATTCTGGAAACACCATATGTGCCTTCTGCAGAAGATTCATCTGTAAAAGTAGCACCATACAAAGAAGAAATTGCACGGTTACGTGCATTCCAATCATAGGCAGAAACCTTATCCTCCCTTTTTATTCTGCCCCTATCTAATAAGCCCGAATGACAATGCAGGAGCATGCATAGACATTCGGGCTTATGAATTTTTATTTCTTTTTGCGCATCTCTCCTATTTCTTCCAGAATTCCTCTACCCAGTCTCCTACCGTATTCCGGTTGACTGTCTTATAATTATTCCATTCCCGTGGGAACATCCTGAGATTGCTCCTTTGCAGAAATCTTTCGTCCAGAAGAGCCACGATTCCCACATCAGTACTGGTTCGAATCACTCTGCCTGCTGCCTGCAAAACTTTATTCATCCCCGGATACTGATAGGCATAGTCAAAACCATTGCCGGATTCTTCATCAAAAAATTTTTTCATGATCTCCCGCTCGTTACATACCTGCGGAAGTCCGGTTCCCACAATCAGTACACCGATCAGGCTGTCATGCTTTAAGTCGATACCTTCCCCAAAGATTCCGCCCATAACGCAGAACCCCAGCAGGGTTTTTTGACCAGCTTTTTCACCTGCTTCCAGTTTCGGTCCTTCTTCAGTATTTTCGAAATTATCCTGCTTCTCCTTAAATCTTGCCAGAAAAGCTTCCCGCTGCTCTTCTTTCATATATTCTTCCTGTACCAGGCACTCTTCTGTTTCCATATCCAAAAACATCTCTTCGTAAATCTCAAATACCTGTTTCAAGAAAGCATGGGAAGGGAAAAAGATCATATAGTTTCCGTTTTTCGCCGCTGTAATATTTTTAATATAGGAAGCAATCTTGTGATATTCGTCGAATCCCCGTCTGGTATATTTGCTGGTTACATCTGTACCGATAAAAAGTCCCCGCTTCTCCGGATCAAAAATAGAATGAGCATATACCTCATAATCCTCCTCAGTTCCTCCCAGAAGTCTCTTATGATATTGAATAGGAAGAAGCGTTGCAGAAAAGAGAATGGTGCTTTTTCCTCTCTCCATACATTCTCGCAGATTCTTTGCCGGATTAACACAAAACAGTTTCAGTATAAAGGAGCCATCGGATTCCATTTCGGTATACATGACATAATTGTCGTCCATTTTATCATATATCAGTAAAAAATGGGAAACTTCAAAATAAAACTCCAGCACTTCACTCCTGACAGGACTGTCGTCATGTTTTTCCAGGAATTCTTCCATGCGGGCAGCCAGTCTGTTTAGAGACAGAACAAAGCTCTCTATGTTGGTTACAATCTGATAATTTTCACATTCCTTTTTATATTGCAGCAAGTTCCGATTACATTTCTCCAGTGCCACTGCCATACGTTTATCGTATAGTTTTACTGCCTTTTTACATTCCAGAAAATCTTCTTTCCGAAGCACTGCGCTGTACATTTCTCTGCCACGATCCAGCAGATTATGGGCTTCATCTACCAGAAACAGATAATTTCCGCTTACTCCTTCTGCAAAAAACCGGCGTAGATAAACATGGGGATCAAAAACGTAATTATAGTCACAGATAATGCCATCGGCAAAAAGACTCATATCCAGACACATCTCAAAAGGACATACCTGATGCTTCATGGCGTATTGCTCGATCAGCTCTCTTGTAAAGCTGACTTCGTGAGTCAACATATCGTAAATAGCATCATTTATCCTGTCGTAGTGACCTTTTGCATAGGGACATGCCACCGGATTACATTCGCTCTCTCCGGTAAAACAGATTTTGTCCTTTGCAGTTAATATCACCGTTTTAAAGCATAGTCCATGCTCTCTTAAAATGGAAAATGCCTCTTCGGCTACAGTTCTGGTAATGGTCTTGGCAGTTAAATAAAAAATTTTTTCTGCTCTGCCTTCCCCCACTGCTTTGACAGATGGGAATACCGTAGAAATGGTTTTCCCCACTCCGGTGGGAGCTTCTATAAATAATTTCTTTTTGTGATAGATTGTCTGGTAAACATAGGATACCAGTTCCTTTTGCCCCGGTCTGTAGGGAAAGGGAAACTGGGTTTTGTGAATGGATTCCTGACGGATCAGATTCCACTCATAGGTATAATCTGCCCATTTGCGGTACTTCCCGATCAGTTCTTCAAACCACTCCGAAAGCTCCTGATAGGTATAATCATAATGAAAATACCGGAT
Source organism: uncultured bacterium (assembly GCA_945949875.1). GTDB lineage: Bacteria > Bacillota > Clostridia > Lachnospirales > Lachnospiraceae > 1XD8-76. The sequence goes on along the minus strand of CAMFGH010000014.1, from coordinate 37,507 downwards.
TTCTTCTGTATCCATGTTGCAGTATGTCATTCTGACGCGTATGTCGGAAAGCTGAAAGTCATGGGCATAAATATAGGCATAACACTTAGCCTGCGCCAGATGAACCGGCACCGGCTCTTTCATCTTTTCCAGGTCCCGGTAGGTTCCCTTAATTTCATCTATGACAACTGTGTCATTGCTTTTCAAGGTGGCGACTTCGTTCTTCTTTTCCGATGTTCCCTGTGTTAATCCCCCGATAATCCCATCTGCTCTTCCTTCGATGATAATGTCGTAGTTTTCCGTCCTGTATAAATAGCGCAGTGTTACCTCGCTTCGATAATCGGAACCCATACGCCTTTGTATCATGCGGTGAATCCTGCTGCCCTCCTGCATGGCATCTTCCGGAGCTGCTTTTCGATTGTCAATATCGCCGGAACGCATGATGAACTCCACCAGGTTTCGGACCGAAGTATATATTTCCATAAGTATCCTTTTGTTACTATTTTTTATTTGAATTTTTCCAAATGATCATTTCCATGGATAGAACCAGCACCCTCATAACGATACCCTACCTCTCTGTGCTTACGATATCAAGTCCCAGAATACCTGCAAGATACAATGATTTTCCCAGTTCTACAGTTGGCTTCCCATTCTCCAGATCCGATATAAAGTTCACGGAAAAACCGCTGAATTCTGAAAGATACTTTTAATTGTTATAAAACCGCAAAAATTTAGCCGAACGAACAAACTTTATAAATTTCATTATAAAATAAGTCGTTCGGCTAGGTCAATTCATTTTACTGTACCACCTGATTGGTATAACCCATCAGGCTTAAGTCTACTTCGCGTGCACATTCCCGCCCCTGCCTAATGGCTTTTACCACCAGGGACTGGCCGGTATGCATATCTCCGGCGGTATAGACCCGTTCTACATTGGTAGCGAAGCTTCCTTCTGCAGTTTTCACATTGCTTCTGGCATCTGTTTCCACTTTAAAAGCATCCGTCACATATTTCTGACTTCCCAAAAAGCCTGCTGCAATGATCAGAACATCGCAATCCAGAATCTGTTCACTGCCCGGAATCTCTTCCATCTTCATGCGTCCGCTTTCCGGGTCCTTGCTCCAGTTCAGTTTCACAATTTTTACTGCTTTCAGATTACCATTCTTATCTTTGATAAACTCTTTTACCGTAGCTTCATAGATACGGGGATCGTGCCCGAATACCGCGATTGCCTCTTCCTGGCCATAGTCTGTCTTGCAGATCTTCGGCCACTCAGGCCACGGATTATCCTCTGCTCTCTGATCCGGTGCTTTGGGCATCATCTCAATCTGTGTCACCGATTTGCATCCATGGCGGATGCTGGTTCCTACACAGTCATTTCCGGTATCACCACCACCGATGATTACCACATGCTTATCTTTTGTTTCCACATATGCCTTATCCGCAAAATCGGAATCCAGCAGGCTCTTGGTATTTCTGGTCAAAAAGTCCACTGCAAAATAAATGCCTTTTGCATCTCTTCCCGGAGCAGATATGTCCCTTGGATTAGAAGATCCACAGGCCAGTACTACCCGGTCAAAATCCTTCAGTATTTTTTCTGCTTTCATGTTTTTTCCGATGTCTGCGCCGGTAACAAAGGTGATGCCTTCTTCTTCCATGATTTTGATCTTACGGTCAATGACATGCTTCTCCAGTTTCATGTTCGGAATACCATACATCAGAAGTCCGCCTACACGGTCAGAACGTTCAAATACAGTGACCTTGTGACCTCTTCGGTTGAGCTGGTCTGCCACTGCCAGACCGGATGGTCCGGAACCGATGACAGCTACAGTCTTTCCGGTCCTTACCTGAGGTGGTTTTGCAGCTGCATATCCCTGTTTATAAGCATTTTCAATGATAGCATATTCATTTTCCTTGCTGGATACCGGATCTCCATTCAGTCCGCAGGTACATGCATTTTCGCAAAGAGCCGGACATACTCTGGAGGTAAATTCCGGGAAATTGTTGGTCTTATGCAGTCTGTTATAGGCTTCACGCCAGTTTCCCATATACACCAGATCATTCCACTCCGGCACCAGATTGTGCAGAGGGCATCCGGAAGTCATTCCGCATATATTCATTCCTGCCTGGCAGAAAGGAACTCCACAGTCCATACAGCGGGCGCCCTGCAGTCTCTGCTTTTCCATCGGCAGGTGCTCATGAAATTCATTAAAATGTTTGATACGTGATTTCGGTGATTCTGCTGCCGAAGTTTCACGCTCATAATCTAAAAATCCAGTTGGTTTTCCCATGATATTTCTCCTTATTTTGTTGCTTTTCATTCTCTGAAGCTTTTTTCTGCTTTCTCAATTCTGCAATTTTTCTGCTGCTTTTTTCTGCTGCTTTTTCTACTGCTTACTATTTTGCTGCTTTGCTTGCGTAAAAAGCTTCTATCTGTGCCTGTTCTGCACTTAAACCTTTCTCTTCCATCTGAACGATCAGTTTCAGCATCTTTTCATAATCATGCGGAATGATCTTCTTGAATTTCGGCAGATATTCTCCGAAATTATCCAGGATTTCCTTACCCTTAACGGAATTCGTCAAAGCAACATGTTCTTTGATCATGTCCTTCAATTCCTGAACGTCATATTTGGAAGTGATTTCATAAGAAGAAACCATTGATTTATTGATTTTTGTATAAAGATCATTGTTCTGGTCCAGTACATAAGCTACACCGCCGCTCATACCGGCTGCAAAGTTTTTACCTACCTGTCCAATGATCACCACGCGACCGCCTGTCATATATTCGCAGCCATGATCGCCGACACCCTCTACCACTGCGATGGCACCGGAATTACGAACGCAGAAACGTTCCCCGGCCACACCATTGATATAGGCCTTACCGGATGTGGCACCATATAAAGCTACGTTGCCCACAATGATATTTTCATCCTGCTTAAAGGTACTTCCCTTTGGCGGATAAACGATCAGCTTACCACCGGACAATCCTTTTCCGAAATAGTCGTTACTGTCGCCCACCAGTTCCAGAGTAAGTCCTTTCGGAATAAAGGCTCCAAAGCTCTGTCCGCCGGCTCCGTTACACAGAATGCGGTAGGAATCCTCATCCAGGCTGTTTCCGTATTTTCGGGTAATTTCGGAACCAAAGATCGTACCGAAGGTTCTGTCTGTATTACTTACATCTACCTCCAGGCTTCTCTTTTGTCCGGTTTCCAGTGCTTTTCCAAGCTGTTTTAACAGTACTTTTTCATCCAGCGTTTTTTCCAGTTCAAAATCATAGACCTGCTTAGGATCAAAGATCACGCTCTTTTTCATACCTTCGTATGGATTATCTATGATCTGGTTTAAAGAAATCTTGCGGAAACGCTCCGGAAGGTTTTCTTTCACTTTCAGAAGTTCTGTTCTTCCTACCAGTTCATCTACTGTACGCACGCCCAGTTTAGCCATATATTCACGCAGCTCCTGTGCGATAAATTTCATGAAGTTTTCCACATATTCCGGTTTGCCGCGGAATCGTTTGCGAAGCTCCGGATTCTGTGTCGCTACGCCTACCGGACAGGTATCCAGGTTGCAGACACGCATCATGACGCATCCCATGGTTACCAGTGGAGCAGTTGCAAAGCCAAATTCTTCCGCGCCCAGAATGGCAGCGATTGCCACATCCCGTCCGGTCATCAGCTTACCGTCTGTTTCAATACGTACTTTATTTCGAAGTCCGTTCTGAATCAGAGTCTGGTGCGTTTCTGCCAGTCCCAGCTCCCATGGAAGACCTGCGTTATGAATGGAATTTTTCGGAGCAGCACCGGTACCACCGTCATAGCCGGATACCAGAATGACCTGGGCACCTGCTTTTGCCACACCGGCTGCTACCGTTCCCACACCGGCTTCGGAAACCAGTTTTACAGAAATTCTTGCCTGTCTGTTGGCATTTTTCAAATCGTAGATCAGCTGTGCCAGATCTTCGATGGAATAAATATCATGATGTGGTGGCGGAGAGATCAGACTTACACCCGGTGTGGAATGTCTGGTCTTGGCAATCCAGGGATAAACCTTTCCGCCCGGAAGGTGACCACCTTCACCCGGTTTTGCACCCTGGGCCATTTTGATCTGAATTTCCTGGGCACTGATCAGATATTTGCTGGTTACACCGAAACGTCCTGATGCCACCTGCTTGATAGCTGAGCAACGGTTTTCTCCGTCTTCTGATATGGTTAAACGATCCTCATCCTCACCGCCTTCACCGGTATTGGATTTTCCATGGAGACGGTTCATGGCGATGGCCAGAGTCTCATGGGCTTCCTTGGAAATGGAACCATAGGACATAGCACCGGTTTTAAAACGGGTCACAATCTTATCTACACTTTCTACTTCTTCAATGGGCACCGGTTTTTCTGCATAATTGAAATCCATCAGTCCACGCAGATTTTTGATGGAATCTTCCTTGGTGATCATGGCAGTGTACTGTTTGAACATGTCGTAATCACCGCGTCTGGTGGATTCCTGCAGCATGTGAATGGTGGCCGGATTATATAAATGTTCGTCGGCACCGCTTCTCATCTGATGATGTCCCGGGTTATCCAGGGAAAGATCGGTTTCCAGTCCCAGTGGGTCAAAAGCCATGGAATGCAGCTCATTGACATCATTTTCAATATCTTTTAAGGTAATGCCTCCTACGCGGCAGACAGTGCCGGTAAAGTAGGTATCGATCACGCTCTTATCCAGTCCGATTGCTTCAAAGATCTTGGAACCGTCATAGGACTGGATGGTGGAAATACCCATTTTGGATGCAATTTTTACGATTCCGTGAAGTACTGCATCGTTATAATCATCTACTGCAGCATAGTAATCCTTATCCAGCATATGATTTTCAATCAGCTCTTTGATGGTATCCTGTGCCAGGTATGGATTGATAGCAGAAGCACCAAAACCGAGAAGGGTTGCAAAATGATGCACTTCCCTTGGTTCTGCAGATTCCAGAATCACAGAAACGCTGGTACGTTTTTTTGTCACAACCAGATGCTGGTTCAGGGCAGATACTGCCAGCAGGGATGGGATAGCCACATGGTTTTCATCCACGCCCCTGTCGGAAAGGATCAAAATGGTAACTCCATCCCGAAACTGTCTGTCTGCTTCCAGAAACAGTCTGTTAATGGCCTTTTCCAGGCTGGTATTTTTATAATAGGTAATCGGAACAACAGCTACCTTGAAGCCTTCTCTGTCCAGATTTTTGATTTTCAGCAAGTCTGTGTTGGTCAAAATCGGGTTATTTATTTTCAGTACGGTGCAGTTATCCGGTTTTTCTTCCAGAAGATTTCCGTCTTTTCCGATATACATAGTGGTTGAGGTAACGATTTCCTCACGGATTGCATCAATCGGAGGGTTGGTTACCTGTGCAAACAGCTGCTTGAAGGAATGGAACAACGGATGATGGGCTTTGGATAATACAGGAAGGGGCACATCAATTCCCATTGCTGCTGTAGCCTCTGCGCCGGTCTTTGCCATAGGAAGGATGCTGTTTTTCATTTCCTCATAGGTATAGCCGAAGGCTTTCTGAAGTTTTTGTCTTTCTATATAGGAAAATTCCGGCACTCTTTCATTTGGAATCTTCAGTTCATGCAGGGTTACCAGATGAGAATCCAGCCATTCCCCGTAGGGTTCTCTGGAGGCATATTTTTCTTTGATCTCATCATCCCCGATCACCCGGCCGGATACCGTATCTACCAGGAGCATTTTGCCCGGGTGCAGTCTTTCTTTTACCAGTATTTTGGAAGGATCCACATCCAGCACTCCGACTTCGGAGGAAAGAATCAGGGTATCGTCATCGGTGATCATATATCGGGAAGGACGCAGACCGTTTCTGTCCAGTACAGCCCCCATCACATCACCATCGGAGAACAGAATGGATGCCGGTCCATCCCAAGGCTCCATCATGGTCGCATAGTATTGGTAGAAATCACGTCTTTTCTGGCTCATGGTCTTATTGTTTGCCCATGGCTCCGGAATGGTGATCATCACTGCAAGGGGAAGATCCATTCCGCTCATAACCAGGAATTCCAGTGTATTATCCAGCATGGCAGAGTCCGAACCGGAGGCATTGATCACCGGAAGCACCTTGGTAAGCTGGTCTTTCAGGTATTCTGATTCCATATTTTCTTCCCGGGCCAGCATCTTATCTGCGTTACCTCGGATGGTATTGATCTCTCCATTATGTACGATAAAACGGTTTGGATGGGCTCTTTCCCAGGAAGGATTGGTATTGGTTGAAAATCTGGAATGCACAATGGCAATGGCAGATTCATAATCCTTATCCTGCAGGTCTGCAAAGAAGGTACGCAGCTGTCCTACCAGAAACATACCCTTATAAACGATGGTTCTGCTGGACAGGGAAACCACATAGGTTACCTCTGTGGACTGCTCAAAGATTCTTCGAACAATATACAGTTTCCGGTCAAATGGAAGTCCTTTTTCCACATCCGCAGGTTTTTTCACAAAGGCCTGCATAATGCATGGCATACATTCCACTGCTTTATGCCCCAGCACTTCCGGATAATTTGGAACTTCTCTCCATCCCAGGAACTCCAGGCCTTCTTTTTCTACAATGATCTCAAACATCTTCTTGGCCTGGTTACGCTGGAATTCATCCTGTGGGAAGAAAAACATGCCAACGCCATATTCTCTTTCTCCACCGATTTTAATTCCCAGAGCTTTGGTTACTTTTTTGAAAAACTTGTGTGGTACCTGTGTCAAAATACCAACACCGTCACCGGTTTTTCCTTCCGCATCTTTTCCTGCTCTGTGTTCCAGATTCTCTACGATCTTCAGGGCGTTTTCCACGGTATCCCTGCTTTTTACACCTTTGATATTGACGCATGCACCAATACCGCAGTTATCGTGTTCAAACTCCGGTCTGTATAAAGGTGCCTGTGGCAAATCGTTTTTTACATCAAACATTTCTCGTCCCTCCATGCTTTTATAAAAAGAATCGGTTACGATCCTTGGATATCCCGCTCTGCTCAGCGGTCGTCAAATGTTCATTCGTGCAAGCACGCTGAGCATTTTCCTCGTCGCCATAACAAAAAAAGGTCGCAAAGAAAGCGATATACTCGCTCCTTTGCGACCTCTAGAACACTATACAACAGCTTTTTCTATTTGTAAACAGGTAAATTTTTCTGAATTGTCTGATAATTCGACAATTCGATATTATGCAGTAAATTGTTGGACAATTTATGCCTATTTTATCTGTTTTATCTGTTTTGCTATTTTTCTATTTGAGTTTTTATGTTTCCATATGAAAAACTTATCCCGATAGTCACAACTATTTTGTTTTCATAGATTTTCCCGTTTCCGCTTCCAAAACCTATAGCAGTAAGCCGTAGCAAATACAATAAATACCAGCAAATACACGTACCATGGTATCTGTTCAAAAAGTAAACGATGCAGTTCCGGATAAATACTGCTTAAAAAGATAATGATGTTCCCAATCCCATGAAACGCTATCGCCGCCAGAATATTTCCATAATATAAATACATCATGGCCAGTACGCTTCCAAGAACAAATGCATATACACCCTGTACCACATTTCCATGATAGATACCGAACAAAGCGGAAGAAATCAGAACACCAGCGACCAGGCTTCCGGTCCATTCTTGAATCCGATTCACCAGTATAAACCGGAATAAAATCTCTTCCGCGAAAGGTGCAATAATGCCATACAGTACCAGTCCCAGCCAGAGGGGCACCGCAAACTGCCTTTCCGAGGACTGCTGAAAAGCTTCGGAATTCTGAATGAGTCCGGATTTTTCTACAAGGATGTTCATGAATACCACTGCACAGCAGCTAAATGCTGCAAGGATGAAAAAGGATATGGTCTTTATCTTTTGAAAATCACGCTTTTCTTTCTCCTGCAAAAAAATCGGATATAAAAAAGCCAGTCCTCCAAGCATGCAGGCTCCCTTTAAAATACCATTCCACACAGGGGTAAGGGTCTGTACTGCAAAGGTCTGAAACAGCACGACACCTACCGCGCATACCACATAGTATCCTGCATAGTAGATTAATATTGGATAAATAATGTTCCATAATTCTCCGGCGATTCTGTTTCTTTTCATCTTTTATTATCCTCGTTTCCTGCAGTGCTTACCTTTCTTCGACATCACTTTTATTCCTCAGCGACGCTTATTTCTCTTTGGTGTCACTTTTTTCTTCTGTGGCACTTGTTTTTCTTCTGTATCACTTTTTCCCGGCTCTTATTACTCTATCACATTTTAATAAACTCGGAAACTTACAAATTTTATTGACATTTCTTCGTTATCCATATAAAGTATGAAGTGGCTGTAACAGCTAAATAACATACAACATAATACAAATTGCTAGGGGAGCTTAAGGCTGAGATTGAAGAGCTAATCTTCTAACCCTTACTACTTGAATCGGATAATACCGACGTAAGGAAGCAGGCATTAGAGAAAAATCATTTTGTGAGTGCAATGACACAATCTGTATTTTTCTAATCGACACTTCCTCCTGGCAAACCAAAAGGAGGTTTTTTTATGTCCAAATTTGTAACTTTTGAGGATGGTTACTACTTCCTCACCCAACCCGGTATGATCGCCCTGTTAGTCATCTGCCTGATTTTAGTATTGGCACTTGCACTGGTACGTACCAAATCAGAATTAAAAGAAGTAAAGAGTGATCTGAAAGCCAACAAAAAACAGATCAAAGCAGATCAAAAGCAGTTAAAGGAAGAAACAAAAAGAAGAATTTCCACAAAACAGACTGTTTTTTCCGCAGTTGCACTGGCACTTGCATTTCTTCTTTCTTATGTAAAACTGATTGACATGCCTTTCGGTGGTTCTGTAACACTTTGTTCCATGTTATTCGTAACACTCATCGGATATTGGTATGGTCCGGTCATCGGTGTCATGAGTGGTCTGGCATACAGTTTATTACAGCTGTTTCAGGATGGCGGTGCATGGATGCTGTCTCCGATGCAGGTTCTCTTTGATTATGTCTTTGCTTTCGCTGCACTGGGCTTTTCCGGTTTCTTCTGCAAAAGTAAAAATGGCCTTCTGAAGGGATATCTGGTTGCAGTCTTCTTCAGAGCATTGTTTAATACCCTGGGGGGTTACTTCTTCTGGATGGATTCCATGCCGGAAGAATTCCCTGCATCACTGGCATTTATCTATCCGGTTGTTTACAACTATGGATTCGTAATCGTAGAAGCATTGATAACAGTTGTTATTATTTCTATACCTGCTGTTAAAGCTGCCATGAAGCGTGTAAAAGCTCTGGCTTCTGAATAGGCAGCTGTTTTATCCACTATAAGGAGCTGTTGTAAAATAAAAGGCCGGTCAGTTTTTTTCTGATCGGCCTTTTTCTATCTCTTATTTAGTTCTGATGCTCAAGAACCCAGTTCAGCAATCCTTCATATTCCAGCTTCCCATCTGCCACCTCCAAAATGGTCTCATATAACTCGCTTTGTGTGTATGAAAGCTCTATTCCATTCAATGCAAGAAAAACTAGCATTGCATGGGTTCCTATTCTTTTATTGCCATCAATCATACAATGGTTCTTTATCAGTCCATATCCTAATCTTGCAGCCTTTGCTTGAATAGTAGGGAATAACTCATCCTCTCCAAAGGACTGAAAAGGAGTTACAATGGCTGATTCTAAAAGATTATAGTCCCTCACTCCATCGCTCCCGCCAGTTTGTTCTATTAACTGAGAATGAAGCATTAGAATTTGCTCTTTACTCAGTTTTTTCATTTAGCAAGCACCTCATAAGCTTCCTTGTTCTGTGCTATCAATTTCTGAGAAATGCTTAACACATCCTCATCTGAGGCAATCATGTCCTTATCAGCTTTGCTGAAATCTATAACAAGATATCTAGGGACATTATTCTTCAAAATTACTGCAGAACCCAATTCATCTACGAGCCTTGCTACTTTAGAAAAGTTCTGGTTTGCTTCTGAAATGGAAATCATTGTATTCGTATCTATAGTCATATTAGCACCTCCATGGTTTCTTTTTCTATAGTATACATATATTTTAGGATAAATACAACCTAACCAATATGAAACAAATATTGTGGCTCGTAAAGTGAACGTCATGACTTATAAGGAAAAAAGGAGCATCGCTCCATAACTAGATTTGTTATTTTGCGACACTCCCTTAATTTTTAATCAGAACATTTATATTCCGTATACCATTATTTCCCTTTCTTTTTATAAGTCAGATAATCTTTTGTTTCAATTGCAGCCACACCGCTTAACACAATCAGGGCGATCAGGTTCGGAAGTGCCATAAGTCCATTGAAAATATCTGCAATAGTCCAAACCGCTGCAACCGTCATATATGGTCCAATGAAAACTGCCAGAATGTAAATCCAGCGATATGCTTTCACTGCTTTCATATTTCCGCCTGTCAGATATTCCAGACATTTTTCAGAATAGTAATCCCATCCCAGAATGGTGGTAAATGCAAAGAATACCAGAGAAATCATTAAGATGAAAGATGCTACAACTTCCGGGAACGGAAGACCGATCTGGAATGCTTTGGTGGTTACCGCAACACCTTCCAGTCCCATATCCCACGCACCGGTAAGTACTATGGTAAGACCTGTCAGGGTACAAATGACAAGTGTGTCAATTACGGTACCCATCATGGAAACCAGACCCTGCTGCACCGGCTCATCCACCTGTGCTGCTGCAGCTGCAATAGGTGCACTACCAAGACCAGCTTCATTGGAGAAAATACCACGGGCAATACCCTTCTGCATAGCCAGCACAACTGCTCCCAATGCTCCACCTGCTGCTGCACGAAGGCCAAAAGCGCTTTCCACGATTTCCACGATTGCTGCAGGCACTTTGGTAATATTGCAGAGGATAACAAGAAGTGCTGATACAATATATAAAACTGCCATAAACGGAACAACAATTTCTGCAATTCTGGAAATTCTCTTCAAACCGCCTATGATAACAAGACCTACAAATAATGTGACCAGAAGACCTGCAATCACAACGGTATAAGAATAGGTACGACCAAACAGGTCAACTGTCCAGCTGTTCTGTGGATCAAAGAAATTGTTCACCGCACTGGAAATACCATTGATCTGCGTAAATGTTCCTATACCTAGAAGCCCTACACCAACACCAAAGAATGCAAAAATCTTTCCAAGCCATTTCCATCTCTTGCCCATACCATTTTCAATATAGAAGAAAGGACCTCCCACAATATGTCCGTCTTCTTTTACCTGTCTGAATTTCATGGCTAACATACATTCCGTAAATTTTGTAGCAGTTCCAAGAAGCGCTGCCACCCACATCCAGAAAAGTGCGCCTGGTCCACCGGCCACAATAGCAGTCGCTACACCTACGATATTACCGGTACCAATGGTTGCGGAAAGTGCTGTACACAACGCCGCGAAACTACTGATTTCACCGCTTTTACCGGAACTGTCATTTTTAAAGATCAGCTTAATGGCATAGCCCAACTGGGTAAACTGAACCCCACGCAAACGTATCGTCAAAAAGATACCTACCACCAGGATAAGTACAATGAGGGGGATTCCCCAGACGAAATCGTCAATCGCACTAAGAATACTACTGATTTGTTCTAACATTTTTTCTACCTCTTTTCCCTTTGTTTTGTATGCAGAAAAATTTTTCCATAACAAAAAGAGCTGATAAAAATCAGCTCTCCAGAGAGGAACATATAGAAATATGCTCTGTCCTTTTGCCTGAGAGATTAACAGTCATGCAGACTGCCGTACACCTTCGGCGCTTTGTGGGCTCCACCCCACAGAGACTCTCCAGAGTAATGCTATGTATCATGCTTTTTTAGAATAGCATACTTGGAGAGTCAGCACAATATAAAGTTCATTCCACTTCAATCTCCCTTTCAAAATAGAAGGAATAAATCAGAACCTGTTTTACTTTTTTTTGCGTGATCCGTTCCAAAGCTTCCTTATAATATTCCAGCTGAACTCTGTAGCGGTGGATTAGATCCTGTGGAGAATCCACCACGTCCGTTTTGTAATCCATCAGCACGATCTCATCTTCTTCATAGAAAAAGACATCAATGATACCCTGGATCAATACCTGTTCCCCGGCCGGGAATTCCTCTTTCAACCGGTTTGCAGCCAGCCCCAGCACAAAAGGCTGTTCCAGATACAGTTTACCTGCTTTATCCGCAGCTTTCATTCGTCCTGCCAGATCCGTCTTCAGGAAGTGCAGTACTTTTGCAGGCTGTACAGCTTCTCCATATTCGTCAGACATTTTTCCTGATTGAACCATTTCCAGAATATAGGCCTTTAAAGATTCGGTCGTGTAATCTCTTTGCAGATCCAAAAGTTCCATCATACGGTGCATAGCGCTGCCTCGAAGGGTTCCGCTCACCTTTTCTTCGCCCTTTAAAAAAGAAGGCAGATAAGGTAATGGAATTTCCTCTTCGAACAGCTTTGCCTCGCCTTCCTGCTCCTGATCATGGATTGCAGCCATTTTCAATTCAGAAACCGACGTCTTTGTATAAAGATTCTGCAAATTCTGATAAGGATAGACATAATCAAACCTTTTTTGCATGCTTTCTGTCATTTCATCTTTAATTACGCATGTTCTTAAATCATTTTTGAAGCGTTCCCATTCAAAAACTCTGTTTACCGTTTCCTCCATATCCTCCTGTGTCAGACTTGAAGCATCTGCCAGACAACATTTTATTCCGGATTCCAGAAATAACGCAGGCTTTATGTCATAGCCGCACTGTTCCAAAACAGGCTGCATGGCAGTGGTTCGAATCAGTGAACTAAATAGCAAATCCATAAAACTTTCTGCTTCTGTCCTTAGTGAATAGGGCAGAATCATATCAGAGCTATGTAAAACAGCCAGATTATTTTCTATATCCTTCTCTATGTCTTTCATAACGCCCGTTATTATAAGTTTCTCTTTGGCTCTGGTCAAAGCAACATATAGCACACGAAGTTCCTCGGCCTGCCCATCTAACAGGATTTTTCGTGCCATGATATTTTTCCGGAGATTTTTCCCCTTTACCCGAAGATCCGGATCTACATAATCCGCAGCAATTCCCATGTCCACGTCTGTTAGAATCGCTTTCCGAGAATCCATTTTATTCAATTTCTTCCCCATTCCGGCTACGATGCAGATCGGGAATTCCAGTCCTTTGCTTTTATGAATGGTCATAATGCGAACCACATCCGCATTTTCATCCAGCACATTGGCCTCCCCGTAGTCCACATCGCTCTTTTCAATCTGATCGATATAACGAATAAAATGGTACAGACCTTTAAAACTTGTCTGCTCAAATGCGGCAGCCTTTTCCAGCAGGAGCTGAACATTTGCCCTGCGCTGCATTCCTCCGGGACTTGCAGTAACATATTCCAGATAAAAATAGTCTTCCATCAGTTTTTCCAGCAGTTCTGAGATTGCCATATAAGGAACATAACTTCGGAACTCTTTTACAAGATGTAAAAAGTCCTCACACTTACGTACCAGTGCTTGATCATCATCCGTTTGAATACCATGTGTTATTATATATTTTTCAACCTTACGGAAGAGATATTTTGTATCCGGACAGGCTGCTGAAATTCTGGCAATTTCCTCTTCATCAAATCCTCCAAAAGCAGAGGTCATTGCCCCATAGCAGGGAATATCCTGTAGCGGATTGTCCAGTACCCTGAGCACCTGCATGATCTGGCTGATTTCCCGGGTCTGAAAATATCCTGCCTTGGACGGAATGAAGCATGGAATATTTTTCTCTTCCAAAGTTTCCCGAAGTGCCTCTTCATAGTCTCCGCCGCCACGCAGCAAAATTACGATATCGCCATAAGATGCCTTTCGAAGCGTGCCGGTCTTTTTGTCTGTAACTAACTGCTCCCGAATCAGTTTCTGGATTCGCAAAGCTATCATTCCGGCCTCCTGTAGGGCCTCTTTCTCCTCCGATTCCGTATCCGGGCTAAGCATCAAAAATTCTGTAGCAAATTGATTTGTACAAATTTGACCTGCATCATCTGCAACATCTATGATACCTGCAGCATCTGTCACATCTGTGGCTTCAGCATTTCCACCGTGACAATTCATCTCCGGATAAACCGCACCGCAGTAAAGCCTTGCACTTTCGTCATACGCAATCTTGCCCAGATCCGGTGCCATCAGCTGCTGGAAGATCAGATTTGTGGTATCAATCACTTCTTTGCGGCTTCGGAAATTCTGGGAAAGATCAATCCGGTGATGATTTCCCGGTTCCGTTTGATAAGTCTGATATTTCTCCATAAACAGTTCCGGTCTGGCCAATCGGAATTTGTAGATGCTCTGCTTTACATCGCCTACCATAAACCTGTTATAATTTCCATCTTCTTCACCGGAAATGCAGGATAAGATGCATTCCTGCACCAGATTGCTGTCCTGGTACTCATCTATCATGATTTCCGCAAAGTAACTGCGCATATCCTTTGCCGCTTCTGTGGCAACTATTTTTCCATCCTCTTCCCGGCATAATATCTGCAAGGCCAGATGTTCCATATCAGAAAAATCAAGAAGATTCTTTTCTCTCTTTTTCTCCTCAAACCGCTTTGCAAAAAGCAGGGTCAGATCAACCAGCTCCTGCATTAAGGCATCCATTTTTTCCATTTGAAACAAAACGCCTTCCGGACTTGTTAAGAAATATTTCTCCTGAATCTTTTTCAACTGATCCTTGATCTGATTCCGGATTCCCTGTGCCCATTTCCGTTTCTCTCCATTGACAGAGTCATCCTTTTTCGAAGAAAGTCTGGAAAATGAAACCCTTTCCAGTGCCAGACCATATCTCTCATAGGTACTTTCTTCACACAGCCTTTGTAACTGGTCCAGCGTTTCTTCTACAGATTCTTCGTACATATATGGGCCATCCGGCTGCAAACAGATCTGATGGCATAGCACCATCTGATTCCTGCACTCTTCAAACAGCTGCTTCAGATAATCTTCCAGATAATGTATCAATTCCGAATCCAGAAGTTCCTGCACAGACTCCATATGATGATCCATTTTATGCTGTAAAAGCCACTTCACCGGCCAGGGATAGCTCATGGCAAACCGGTACAGATCCTTAATATTTTCCTCTAAAAAAGTATCTCTTTTTCCGGGGCAATACCCTTCCACCAGTTGGCAGAAGGCTTCCTTTTTTTCTTCGTAGGCTTCCTCCAGTATTTCCTCCAGCACATCCTGCATGAGAAGTTTCATTTCCCCTTCATCTGCAACACGAAATGCAGGATCAAGACCAATCTCCTGAAAATGATTCCGTATAACAAACAGGCAAAAACTATCGATCGTGGTGATCTGAGCATTATGAATCAGAGCAGACTGTCTTTGCAGGTGCTGATTTTCCGGATTCTGTGCTAGCCTTTCTGCGATCCCATTGCTGATACGTTCCCGCATCTCACTTGCTGCAGCCTTCGTAAAGGTCACGATCAAAAGCCTGTCGATATCCACCGGTTCCTGATCTCTGCTGATCATTTGAAGAATACGCTCCACAAGAACAGCGGTTTTTCCGGAACCTGCCGCCGCAGATACCAATATGTTTTCATGATGGGATTGAATAACCAACTGCTGTGGTTTCGTAAACTGTATTTTCATTGATTATTGTCATTCTCCTTCATCTTCTCCAGAACCTGGTCCCGGCTTTCCTCCGGGATCACCTGATACCGGTATCCGGGAACTTTGGTGTCAAAATCACATACATTATGATAAGGGCAGTAAGTACATGCAGTTTTGTCTCCGCGCATGTAAGGATTTTTCTGAACCTTACCTTTTAGAATATCTTTTCCGAGCTGCAGCATTTTCTCATTTACAAATTCCGATACTGTCTGTATCTGATCGCCGGACATCAAAATGCTGTTTTTCTGATAGGTGCCATCCTTTTTACGGGTAAGGGGAAGCACCTCCAGTGTCTGTCCCGGTGTGTGATCAATCCGCTTTATAATATCCTCCCGTTCATCCACCAGACCGCTCATGCGAAGCTGCTTGATCAGCTCATGATTGATTTCTTCCGGGGTCATCTCCTGCTCCTGTTCCACCATCGGGTCATCCAAATGATAATACAAAACCCCTGCCGGAATCACATTCTTATCCGGATACTCCTCTTTTGTAAAATCCATCGCTGCATTCAGATAGGTGATAAGTTGTAACTGGAGTCCATGATAAACAGCGACCAGATCAAATTTCTGATTTCCGGATTTATAATCAACCACCTTTAGATAACATGCGTTATCCTCTTCACACACATCCAGCCTGTCGATTCTTCCGATCAGCTTCATTTTTTCATCCTGCTGCAGGGAAATATCGATATCCTCCAAACGTTCTACCTTCTGAAATCCCATTTCAAAATGTCTGGGTTCAAAACTGCCCTGCTGAAGCTGGTACTGAATGGTACTGATGGTCCGGCTCAGGATCCGGTAAATCCGGTCGATCACATACCGCTTTCTGGCACTTTCGAAAAGAACTGCATTTCCATAGGCAGCACTATAGTTTTCCAGTACCTGGGCCAGTATCTTTTCTCCTGCTTCCTTGGGAAAATCGAACCAGGTATATCCATTTTCCGGCAGCTTCGCAGAAAAATCCGCCAGTACGCTATGGAAAATGTTACCCATATCCACTGCTTCAAATCCAAATTCTTTCCTTTCCTGCAGCTTAAGCCCATATTTCAGGAAGTGTTCATAGGCACAGGAGGCAAAGGTTTCCAGCCTTGTGATGCTTCCGATCAGATTGTTTCCATATAATTGCAGTGCCAGAGAAGCAGGCAGATTTTTCTCCTGATATTGTAAAAATGCCTGTTTCAGCAGGATTTTGGTCTCATTTCGAGTCTCATTTTGAGTCTCCTGTCGAATTTTCTGCTGGGTCTCCGCTTGAATTTCCTGCTGTACCCCCTGTTGCATTTCTCCCTGCCTCAGCATAGCAGAAACAAACTCTACCAACCGCTTATATTCTTCTCCCTGCAGCTTTCCTTCTGCCACACTTCCTAGTTTTTCTGCCAGATAATCATAGCTGTCCTTATATCCTTCCAGTTGAAAATAAGTATCCTCCTCTTCCGGAATCCTAATTGTTAAATTTGGATATAATTTTTTCATCATTTCAACCAGATATGCAGGTCTGAGTGATGTCCCATCCGATCCTGTTGCACAAAATGACATATATAGTCTTTCGGAAGGTTTCGTCATATTCATATAAAGGTACAGTCTTTGAATATACATCTTCTGTCTGGGGGATGGCGCAAACTCCCAGGGAAGTGTCTGCAGAAATTCCCGGTCAATATCCGAAATAATACCTCCCATGCTTGCATTCTTTGGGATATTTCCATCATTCACTCCCAGAAACAGCAGCACTTTTACATCTTTTAAACGTGTTCTCTCCATATCGCCCACTACAATATGGTCCACATTCTGTGGAATGATTCCCACCTGCATTTCCGAAAAGCCTGCATCCAGCAGATCACGAAATTCTTTATCGGTCAGTTCTTCTTCCCCCAGCAGATCATGGATCTGGGAAAGAAGATCCATAATATAAGGATAGATCTGCTGATACTGTTTTGCTCTTGCCAGATCTCCCCTTTCGGTAAACATCCTTTCGTAAACGGAAAGTTTTTCCTGAACATTGCTTTCCACAATGAAATCATATAGTGTCCGCACTTTCTCTGCGGCAGTTTTTCCCATGGAAAGAAGCTTTTCGAAAGGATGCATAACTTTTTCCCGCAGTCCATTCAGCATAGCCAGATGCTGTGCCGGATCTTCCATCCCACTGGGTAGATAGGTAAATGCTTTACTCCATCTGCTTTTTCCATGGATACCCATTTCAAGTATATAATTATCCAGTTCATCGATCTCGTTTTCCGTAAGATCTGTCAGCCCCGTCCTTAAATAGTGGTTGATTCCATCCATGGAAAAATCCTGTCCCACAATAAGAAGACTGCTTCGGATAAACTCCACAAAGGGATTTAGCATGATTCCTGTATTCTGATCCAGGAAAAATGGAATGTCCATTTTGGTAAACTCATTCCTGATCTGGGAACTATACCCCTCCAAATTGCCGCAGACCACTGCGATGTCCCTGTATTGGTATCCGTTTTCACGAATCAGTTTCCTGATGCATCTGGCAGCATATTTTGCCTCCTGGCGCGGATTAGAAAGCTTTGCGATCTCCACTCCTTCCGGCCTCTCCGGATATACCTTCTGGGGATAACGAAACAGATTCTGTTCCAGATGTGCTAAGGCCCTCTGCTCTTTTAAACGCCAGACAGGAGTTCCCCGAAGGAAAACATCTTCTCCACGCTCTACCTGTTCTTCCTCAGCCTTGCGCAGCAGCCCACTTACCGTCTTTCTGGAAAGCTGGAATAAATTATGCTCTCCGGCTTCTTCAAAGGGATTTTCCCGCTCATCCATCAGTATAGTAAAGCACACCTCCCGGGCACAGCCAAGAAGCCTTCCGATCACCAGAAGCTGTACCGGTGTAAACCCCGTAAAACCATCGAATACAATATAGCTGTCCTGCAAAATCCGGGATTCGGGTATTTTTTCCGCCAGAATATGTAAAGACTCTTCTGTTGTAATATATTTTTCCTTAATATAACTGCAAAATTCCCGATAAAGTACCGCCAGGTCTCCCAGTTTATATGCCAGAGAACTTCTTTCTTTGGAAGCTTCTATAATCTTGTCCAGTTCACCTGTACTGATTCCATACTGCATGAATTCAGAAATGGCAGATTTGATTTCATGGATATATCCCTGCTTTTTCAAATATCCGCCAAGCACCTTCAGTTCTTCTTTATGCCGGTCTGCCACTACCCGCAGAATCAGATTTTTTCCGGTATCATCCAGAACAGACTGTGCCCCGCCTTCTCCGGTCTCTTCAAAAATACGGTAGGTCAGTCGTCCAAAGCTGAGCACATCAATGTTCATAATACCATGTCTCGGATGCCTCTCCACAATTTCTTTCTGTGTCTGCATGGTAAACTGATCCGGAACAATGATAAAGAAGTTCTGCTCCGGATTCTCCTGGGAACGCCTGATGACCTGATCATATACATATGTACTTTTTCCCGCACCGGAACTACCAAAAACAAATGAAATGGACATACTTTTTACTCCTTTTTTCCTCTCTCAAGCATAGCATTACAAAGTAAATTTATCAACAAACAGCTCCTGGAGTGTTATCGATTCAAAAACAGCCCCGGAAAATCTTTCCGGGGCTGTTTTACAAATCTTTATTAATTATTCTTTACTCTACCTTAGACTGGTTGATTTCAAAGTCAACACCTGTTGAGGTAGGATTTTCTTCATCAAAGTTATAATCTTTCCCGGGCAGAACTGCATTTAAAATGATACCTACCAAAGAACCAACTGCCAGACCGGAAAGGCTGATTGTTACAGCTCCAATGCTGAAAGAAATAGCACCTGCTGCACTGTAGTTGATACCGATAGAAAGTACCAGAATAAGTGCTGCTACAATAACGTTTCTGCTCTGAGAGAAGTCTACCTTGTTTTCTACTACGTTACGAACACCCACTGCGGAGATCATACCATACAGTACCAGAGATACACCACCCAGTGTAGCGGTCGGCATACAGCTGATCAGTGCTGCAATCTTAGGACAGAAAGAAAACAAAACTGCAAATCCTGCAGCAATACGGATAACCAGTGGATCATATACTTTTGTCAGGGATAATACACCTGTGTTCTCACCATAGGTTGTATTTGCAGGTGCTCCGAACAGGGAAGCAACCAGTGTTGCAAGACCATCACCAAGGAGTGTTCTGTGAAGACCCGGATCCTGGATGAAGTTCTTTCCTACAGTAGAAGAAATAGCAGAAACATCACCGATATGCTCTACAATTGTAGCAAATGCAATTGGCATAATAGTGATGATTGCTGTGATAATAAGGGAAGTGTCCGGATTGGCAAATACAGCGAAAACTGTTCGATCAAAGCTGATTGGAAGTCCGATCCAGGCTGCTTCAGCAACCGGTGTAAAATCAACCTGTCCAAAAATCGCAGCTACCACATAGGAACCAATAACACCTAAGATAATTGGAATGATTTTAATCATGCCTTTACCCCAGATATTACATACCACAACAATAACAATAGCCAGAACAGCGATTGCCCAGTTGGATTCACAGTTTGAAATAGCGGATGTGGATAAGTTAAGACCAATTGCGATAATGATAGGACCGGTTACAATCGGTGGAAAGAATTTCATTACTTTATTGACACCGAATGCTTTGATCAACATAGATAAAATGACATACAAAAGACTGGCACAAGCTACACCGAGACATGCATAAGGTAAAAGTTCTGCCTCACCATTTGGGGCAATTGCCCAGTAGCCTGCAAGAAATGCAAAGGATGAACCAAGAAATGCCGGTACCTTTCCTTTTGCCAGGAAATGGAATAACAGTGTTCCCAAACCTGCAAAAAGAAGCGTTGTTGAAACACTAAGTCCAGTCAGTGCCGGAACAAGTACGGTTGCTCCAAACATTGCGAATACATGCTGCATACCCAAAATAAGCATTTTCGGAACGCCCAGGGTCTTTGCATCATAAACTGCATTATTAGTTACGGTTTTTTCATTACTCATTCGTATCTCCCTCCTCGTCTTCATCATCGAAGAATTCTTCTATTTTTTCACCTTCAAAAGGTTTCATAGACGCTGCTTTGGTTACTATCGTATCTTTTGCTTCCTGGAAGACTTTCTTAACCGTTTCTGCTACAGATTCTGTCGGTTTTTCCGGTGTTATAGTCACATAAGTTCTGTTACTTTCTGCATCCTCCTGATCATCACCGAATGCATCAAAATCCTCATCTTCATCATCGGTCGGAATGATTGGAGCATCTTTTTCTTTCAAAAAATAATATACTCCAGCGGCGGCTGCTGAAGCGACAGCGGTAAACAATAAAAACTTTCCAAATTTCTTTGCCATGGCGCTATAATCCCCTTTCTATAATCTGACCCTTCTTTAAATCCTGGTATCATCATGGCACACCATTACAAAATATCTTATAACGAATCCCGCTAATTGAAAAGAGAAATTTTTACTTTTTTACTTTTTTTATGAACTTTTTCAGGAAAATCTTGAAGCTCATTTTTTGATATGGTATAGTGTAATCGACTGTCAAAGTCAACAGAACAGGAGAAAATCGTGTTCTGAAAAAGCAGACCATAGTGGCAGAAATTGGAATACGTCAAACTGAATTTAAGGGGCAGGTTACAACATGAACGAGAAATTTTTTGATCTGAAAAAAGAAAAACAGGACCGCATGATCAATGCAGCCCTGAAAATATTTGCACAATTTGGATACCGTTTTGCAAGTACCGATGATATGGTAAAAGAAGCCGGCATTTCCAAAGGTCTTTTATTCCATTATTTTGGCTCAAAAGTGGGGCTTTATGCCTTCGTTTACGATTACAGCGTGCGTTATATGACCATGGAGTTAAAAGCCGCCATAGATTCCAAAACCACAGACTTTTTCAAAATCATGAAACAGATGGAAGGCGCCAAACTCCAAATTCTGAAAAACTATCCTTATATGCAAAGTTTTCTGGATAAATGTGAAACAGAAAATGTCAGCGAAGCTCTTCTTGCCATCGAAGAGAAAAGACAGTCCTATAATGCTTTGTATCAGCTTATTTACGAGCAGATGGATTTATCCATCTTCCCGGATGAAACCACTGCTGCACAGATTTGCAATATGTTAAAATACACCATCCGTGACAACATGCAGGACCACTTCTCCAACAACAGCTTTAACGCAGAGATGCTCTACGAGGAAAATATGGCCTACATCTCTCTCATGGAATCGCTTGTTGTTCAAAAGAATCTGTAGGTTCATTTGTTCCGTTTATTAGGTTCCCTTGCATTTTATGTAACATTTTCATCTTCCCAAATAGTAATTCATTCTTTGCAAATATTGTCAATAAAATCGTGTTATAGGACAAAAAGTGTTGATAAAATCCTAAGATTTTATTCTCCCTGCTCTCTTATTTTCAGCAGCACCTGCTCCTTTAAATCTCTCGCTCTGTCCTTCATCCTGGAATTCGCAGAATGAGACGACAACACAGAGGAAATCAGTTTGGAAGCAACATCATATTTGCCAAACCGTGCTGCAAGGGTTGCCATCAGGTAATCAACAGTCACTTCATCCATACCGCAGATTGGGAAATTTTCTGAGGCAACCGCTGCCACAAACCCATCCAGCGCATTATGAAGGAATGCATTTTCCATTTCATCGATTTCCTTTTTCATATTCGCATAACCGGGAGTCTTTTTATCCAGTGACTCCCCGTAGCTTCTGCAAAGCCATCCCATTTTCAAACAGATATAGGCCTTTTCACTGGCCTTTGCCCCTTTGATGATACTGCAGGCAAGGGCCATTTTATACCGTTCAAGTGCTTCTTCATAGGTATAAGTTGCCTTTACCTCAGGTGCTTTGAAATTCTGGCTGATTTTTTCTTTAATGGCCTTTTTCTGGGTTGGTGTCATATAGGTAAAAAATCTGGTAAGGGCAGTAAATCCACATCTATCACACATGATGACATCATATTTCAGCGGATCTGTCTGCTCATATCTGGGTCTCATATCCGGATCTGCCCCGATCAGACGTACTTTACCGGTACGTATGGTTCTGGCGGTGACTTTCTTGTCGCACACAGGGCACTGGAAGGTTTTATCGAATAAATATTCCTCTTCCTTCACTTCCGGCTTCTGTGCTTTTTCCGCCTCCACCGTTTTTTCCTGTTTTTTTTCTTCTTCAAATAACTCCATATCTTCCAGTCCTTCCAGACCAAAAGAACCTAATCCTGATAGTAACCCAGACATGTTTTTTCCTCTTCTTAATTATTTTATTTCTTCGGCAGTACAAAGGAACTCTTTAAGGATACGATTCTGTTAAACACAGGTGCACCCGGTTTGGAGTCCTTGCAGTCTACGCAGAAAAAGCCCTGACGGACAAACTGAAAACTATCGTATGGCTTTGCGTCTTTCAGACTTGGCTCAATGTAACAGTTTTTCAGTACTGTCAATGAATTTGGATTCAGATTCAGGCTGCCATCTTCATTGTAAACGCCTTTTTCTTCATCAATAATGTTTTCATAAAGTCTCACTTCAGCCTGCAGTGCAGTAGAGGCATTTACCCAGTGAATGGTTCCCTTTACTTTTCTGCCATCCGGGCTGTTACCGCCCTTGCTTGCAGGATCGTAGGTACAGTGAACCTCTGTCACATTTCCATCGGCATCTTTCACACATCCGGTACATTTTACGAAGTAAGCGTGCATTAAGCGCACCTCATTGCCCGGAAACAGACGGAAATATTTCTTCGGTGGTTCTTCCATAAAATCTTCCCGGTCAATATACAGAACCTTTCCAAAGGGAACTTTTCTGCTTCCCAGTTCCGGATTTTCCAGGTTGTTTACCACTTCCAGTTCTTCGATCTGATCCTCCGGATAATTATCGATTATCAGTTTGATTGGATCCAGTGCTGCCATGATACGTGGTTTTTTCAGCTTCAGATCTTCCCGGATACAGTACTCCAGCATGGAATATTCAGCGGAAGAATTGGCCTTGGAGACACCGCAGAGATCCACAAACATCTTGATGGAATCCGGAGTAAATCCTCTTCTTCGAAGAGCGGCAATGGATACCAGACGGGGATCATCCCATCCGTCTACGATACCATCCTCAACCAGTTTCTTGATATATCTCTTTCCGGTAACCACATTGGTTAAATACATTTTAGCAAACTCAATCTGTCTTGGAGGCTGCGGATATTCCAGTTCTCTTACCACCCAGTCATAAAGCGGTCTGTGGTCTTCAAACTCCAGGGTACAGATAGAGTGGGTAACACCCTCTTCCGCATCCTCGATTGGATGGGCAAAATCATACATCGGATAAATACACCATTTATCTCCGGTATTATGATGGGTCATATGAGCCACACGATAGATGATCGGATCTCTCATATTCATATTGGGAGATGCCATATCGATTTTGGCACGAAGTGTTTTTTCACCGTCCGCAAATTTGCCGTTTTTCATATCCTCAAACAGGGCCAGATTTTCTTCGATGCTCCGGTTTCTGTTTGGGTCCTCTTTTCCGGGCTCTGTCAAAGTCCCCCGGTATTCACGCATCTGCTCTGCTGTCAGGTCGGAAACATAGGCCTTTCCTTTTTTGATCAACTTCACAGCACCCTCGTACATCTTTTCAAAATAGTTGGATGCAAAATAAAGCCTGTCTTCAAAATCGGCTCCCAGCCATTTTACATCGGCTATAATGGATTCTACGAACTCTGTCTTTTCCTTTGTAGGGTTCGTATCATCAAAACGCATATTAAATTTGCCGCCATACTCCTGTGCCAGACCGTAATTGAGTAAAATACTTTTGGCATGTCCGATATGCAGATATCCGTTTGGTTCCGGTGGGAATCTGGTCATCACATGATCGTATACCCCCTCTGCCAGATCCTTTTCGATGGCCTGTTCAATAAAGTTTTTGCTGACTACCTCTTTTTCTTCCTTCTCGTCCATTACTTCTTTTACTTCTTCACTCATCATAATACTCCTCATTTATGTCATTCTATTGCAAATTCTATATATGCAATTAGTGGTGGAATAACCGAATTCCTGTAAAGCACATAGCGATGCCATATTTATTACAGGTCTCAATCACATGATCATCCCGGATGGAACCACCAGGCTGTGCTACATATTTTACACCACTTTTATGGGCTCTTTCAATATTATCTCCAAATGGGAAGAACGCATCCGAGCCAAGAGCCACATCGGTGTTTCCTGCCAGCCATGCTTTCTTTTCTTCTCTGGTAAATACCGGTGGTTTTACCTTAAAGAATTTCTGCCAGGTTCCTTCTGCCAGAACATCTTCATATTCGTCGCCAATATACAAATCAATGGAATTGTCTCTGTCTGCCCGTCCGATGCCATCTACGAACTCCAGTGAAAGCACCTGTGGTGCCTGGCGCAGATACCAGTTATCTGCTTTGGTTCCTGCAAGACGGGTACAGTGAATACGGGACTGCTGCCCTGCGCCGATACCGATTGCCTGTCCGCCTTTGGCATAGCATACTGAATTGGACTGGGTATATTTCAAAGTGATCAGTGCAATGATCAGATCAATCTTGGCGCTGTCCGGTATCTCTTTATTTTCTGTCACCATATTGGACAGAAAATCCCGATCAATGTTTAATTCATTTCTCCCCTGCTCAAAGGTCACACCATAAACCTGTTTGTGTTCCACCTGTGCCGGTACATAATCCGGATCAATCTGTATTACGTTATAGCCGCCTTTTTTCTTTGCTTTTAAGATTTCAAGAGCTTCCGGTTCATATCCCGGAGCGATGACGCCATCGGATACCTCTTTCTTGATCAGAAGCGCTGTGGCTTTATCACACACATCGGATAAGGAAATGAAATCTCCGAAAGAAGACATTCTGTCTGCACCTCTTGCTCTGGCGTATGCATTGGCAAGGGGAGTCATTTCAATGGATTCATCCACCCAGTATATCTTTTTCTCCACTTCAGTTAACGGAAGTCCTACTGCTGCACCTGCCGGTGAAACATGTTTAAAAGATGTGGCTGCCGGAAGCCCGGTTGCTTTCTTTAATTCTTTCACCAACTGGTATCCGTTAAACGCATCCAGAAAATTGATATACCCCGGTTTTCCGTTTAATACCTGAATCGGAAGATCGCTGCCATCTTCCATAAAAATACGGGATGGTTTCTGATTGGGGTTACAGCCATATTTCAATTCTAATTCGTTCATCTAAAGATTCCTTTCTCATTTATTTTTATTGATAATTCTGCTTTCATATTTACCTGTTTCAATATCGATATAGCGTACAAATAAAGATACTTTATTATCTTCATTTAAGTTTTCCCAAACCAGGTTTGCAAAATCGTCAATAGAAAGGTCTTCTATATTGATCCAGGTTGGTTCTCCTTCAAAACTGGGAAGAGGATTTCCATCTTCCATATAAGTATGAATAAAGCGTCCTTCCCCTGCTTTCGGATTCTCATAAGCAAAGGTATAGCGGTTACATCCGGAAGGATCACCATTACTGCTTTTCAAAATGGACATTGCAAAATTAAAGTGTCCATTCTCGATATTCATGATGCCGGAAATTCTGGGCGTATAATTGGGGCCATCCGGCTCAAACTCTCTGGTGCGGAGAGACTGCTCAAATGTCTTTCCTTCTTTCATCAGTTCGTATATGGTATCGGTCTGATCTCCATTGGTTACGATGGTTTTGTTTCCAAGTACCCGTACCGGAGCATATATGATAAGGCTGGGATCGCTCAGCTTCGAAGGGTCGAAAGCCTGTGTACGGATACCTTCACCGTCTTCCACAAAAATCCGATTCCGGCTGTTCTCGCTTCTTCCCATAATAAAGTATGCTGCCACTGCATGCTTTCCATCCGGTGTCTTTCCAATTACGATACCTCGTCCCGGATAGGATGTGGATGCCAATTCCTGACCTAACTGTTTCATTTCCATGCTCTTTCCTCCGTATAAACTACTCGATATTTTTCTATGCATTTCTTAATACTTCTTTTCTATGCACTTCTTGACACTTCTTTTCTATGTATCTCTCCAGTTCTTATTATACATACTTCTTTTCAAACTCTGCCTGACACATGGGCCTGTCGAAGTAATATCCCTGAATCATTTTTACATTCATGCCATCCAGCACCCGGAACTGTTCTTCCGTTTCGATACCCTCCACACAAACCTGAAGGCCTAATGTCTGCGCCAGCTCTGCGATCATTTTAACAAATGCCTGGGAGAAACTATCCTCGGCCAGCTCTCTTACAAATCCCTGATCCACTTTGATCACATCTAATGGTATCTCTCGGATATGACTGAGGGAAGAATAACCGGTACCAAAATCATCCAGTGCAACTCTGACGCCAAGAGCTTTGATGGCATCTATTACTTCTCTCATTTTCTTCATATCATTTATGGCAAGACTTTCTGTCACTTCCAGTGTCAGATTATGGGGATTCAATCCGGATTTTTCTAAAGCTGCTCTAACCTTGTCCACAATGTCCGGCTGTAAAAGCTGAATGACGGAAAGATTGACATTTACTTTATAATTTGGATGGCCATGGGCATTCCAGCCCCTGCAAGCTGTACAGGCCTGTTCCAATATGTAATCTCCAATCGGATTGATCAGTCCCAGATATTCTGCCAGCGGAATAAAGTCTGCCGGAGGGACAAATCCCATTTCATCATTATTCCAGCGGACCAATGCCTCTGCACCTGTACAGGGGTTTCCCTCCAGTGTGACATCAATAATCGGCTGATAGTAAAGTTCAAACTCTCCGCAGCCCTTTACTGTAGCATCACGCATATTCTTTTCCATGCTGAGACGTCTGTTGGAGGATGCTCCGCTGTCGGAATCGTATTTTGCGACTCTGTTCTTACCACTCTTCTTCGCATCATACATGGATATATCTGCTTTTTTGATCAGATCATCCACATTGTCTCCATCATCCGGAAAGGTTACTACACCCATACTCATGGTACAGTAATAGTCCGTATCCTTCAGAAACCATGGTTTGGAAAATACGTCATGTATCTCCTCAATGATCCGGTCACATTCATCATAGCTGCTTGGTGGAATCACAATGACAAATTCATCTCCACCCATTCGGTAGCAGGTATCTGTAATCCCCGCAATTCTCTGTATACTATGGGCAATGGCCCGCAACAGTACATCTCCATACTGATGTCCCAGACCATCATTGATATGCTTAAAATCATCCAGGTCCAGATATAAAATAGCACCCCTGGTTCCTTCATTTTTGGCTGTATCAACCATTCTTGCCAGATCACGCTCACAGCACATTCTGTTAAACAAACCCGTCAGAAAATCTGTATATGCCTGCTGTTCAATCTTTCTCTGATATTCCTTTTTATCTGTAATATCATATACAAAACTGAGATATACTTTTCTTCCATCCATCCAGGTCAGACTGGTATAATTGAAATTATACCAGGCAGATCGTTCAAAATAGTGAAATTCATAGGAGCCTTTTTCTTGTCCGGGTTTTCTCAGCTGTCCGAAAATCGTATCCAGTTTTCCTTCCTTAATCTCTTTCGGGAACATTTTACGCATATAGTTGTTGATAAAAAGAAGTTCCCCGTTTGCTTTATCACACACATAAATGCCACATCCCACATTATTCAGCACCGTTTCCAAAGATTCATAAGAGCTGGCCAGGGAATTTTTCTGAACACGCTTGGTAATGATGGATTGAAGCACCTTCACCGTATCACTCATAAAGCAGATGTCATCTGTGGACCATACCTTATCAGCCTTCTTTTCCTCAAAAGTGACATACATACTGACCCGGCCATGGATAAAAATAGGTAAAATGGTAAATGCAGAAATCCCCATTCTTTCCATTGTGTTTTTGGTAGCCACTTCGACCGGTGTGGTAGATGACACAATGACAATGTTATCTTTTTTCCAGTCTTCCCCTTTTAATATCTCGATAATAGATTCATCTTCCACTTCATCAATGGAATGATTCCATTCTGTGATCAGATCGATTCCTGCGGAATGATAATGCCTCTGATAAATTTTTGCATTGCTGACAGCCAGATATTTCCCAGCTATTTTCAAGAAATCAGACATGATAAGCTCAATCTCATCATCCCGTTCCAAAAGCTGCACGACTTCTGTCATGGCTTCCATTTTCTTAAGAGTTTGTCCCATCTCCTCTTCGGAAGACCTGCACTTTATACTCTCAGCCTCTGCTTCTACTTTTGACAGCTGGTTGCCTAAAATCATTCGACAACTGTCCAGTATCAGGTCCAGAGAAAAATAAAAGCTGTCTGAAACTGTTTTCTCCTGAAAATCTGCAACCTCAGAAGGGTCATCCGCCATATCTTCCAAAATTGCTCCAAAAATCCAGGTAAGCATGGCACCACCTATGCTTTTGATATCAATTGCAGCAAATTTCAGCCACGGATAAACCGTATCTTCCACCATCAGCTCTTCCATGCTGCTTTTCTGAATATTAGCCACCATTTCAGAAATGTTCTCAAGAGGTATCAATTTTGATATTCTTTTCAAATCCTCAGTATTTCCTGACATTTCTGTCAGTCTTTTCCCATCTTTCCCAAAACAGCAGCCAAACACCTTACTGACACGGCAAATCTTATTCTGCATCTTCTGCAGTTTAGCCTTTTCCGTGTCCCCAATTGCTATAGTCTGCTCCGACATAAAGTAATCCTCCAATAAACCTCCAAATAATCCCAATTACTAATTATCATACCATATGGTTCACATAATATGCAACGGTAGAAACCCTTATATTCTCATAACTCTCGACATTTTTCCTGCTAATTTGTAAAGAAATCTCGGGACATTTCAACAGAAAACACCGGTTTTCCCTACATGATTCTGGAAAACCGGTGCTGTAATTTGTTAAGAAAAAACAGATAAGATATGACTATTTATCATCTGAGCTATAGTTTGGTGCCTCTTTTGTGATCTGAATATCATGAGGATGGCTTTCTCTCAGTGCTGCAGCTGAAATTTTCACAAATTTACCATTCTGTTTTAATTCTTCAATGGTTCTTGTACCACAGTAACCCATACCGGAACGAAGTCCGCCCATCAGCTGGAATACCGTATCTTCTACGGTTCCTTTATAAGCCACACGACCTTCTACGCCTTCCGGAACAAGCTTCTTGGCATCTGACTGGAAGTAACGGTCTTTGGAACCGTTTTCCATAGCTGCAATAGAGCCCATACCACGATACACTTTGTATTTTCTACCCTGATAAAGTTCAAAGGTTCCCGGTGATTCATCACATCCTGCAAAGATGGAACCCATCATACATACATTACCACCGGCAGCAATTGCCTTGGTCATATCACCGGAGTACTTGATACCACCGTCTGCAATAATCGGAATACCATACTCTTTTGCAACAGCATAGCTGTCCATAATCGCTGTGATCTGCGGAACACCGATACCTGCAACAATACGTGTGGTACAGATGGAACCAGGTCCGATACCAACTTTAACCGCATCAGCACCTGCTTCAATCAGAGCTCTTGTTCCTTCTCCGGTAGCCACATTACCGGCAATAACCTGTACTTCCGGATATTTTTCTTTGATCATTCTGAGACATCTGAGCACGTTTTCTGAATGACCATGGGCAGAGTCAAGTACAATAACATCTACTTTTGCATCTACCAGTGCAGATACACGATCCAGCACGTTAGCTGTAATGCCTACACCGGCACCACAAAGCAGTCTTCCCTGCTCATCTTTGGCAGCCAGTGGATATTTGATGGTCTTTTCAATATCTTTGATAGTGATCAGACCAGCTAAATTATAATCGTCATCTACGATTGGTAATTTTTCTTTTCTGGCTTTGCCTAAAATATGTTTTGCTTCTTCTAAAGTGATTCCAACCTTTGCTGTAACCAGATTTTCAGAAGTCATGGATTCTTTTATCTTTTTGGAAAAATCGGTTTCGAATTTTAAGTCACGATTGGTGATGATACCCACCAGCTTTTTGCCTTCTGTAATGGGCACACCGGAGATTCTGAACTTTGCCATCAGCGCATCTGCATCTGCCAGCGTATGTTCCGGGGATAAAGAAAATGGATCGGTAATAACACCATTTTCAGAACGTTTTACTTTGTCTACTTCTTCTGCCTGTGCTTCAATTGACATGTTTTTGTGGATGATACCAATACCACCCTGTCTTGCCATGGCAATTGCCATTCTGTGTTCTGTTACTGTGTCCATTCCGGCACTCATCATCGGAATGTTCAATTTGATCTTCTTGGTTAACCAGGTTGTTAAATCAATCTGATTCGGAATCACCTGAGAATAATTCGGTACCAAAAGTACGTCATCAAAGGTAATGCCTTCGCCGATAATCTGACCCATATCTTCTCTCCTCCTTATCTTTCCTGTAAGTTTCAAACTGCTGCAATTCTCAAACCGGTATATACTTTAAACCGGTACAATCTCAAACCGGTATCAATCTCAAACCAGTCTAAATTTCATAAAGTTTAGCAAAGATACAGCACTCTGTCAATCCATAAAAACCTTTCGTGGTGCAACATTTTTTACAGCCTCCACAAATTCTTTGGTAGGTGACAGAATCAGTTTCTTATTCCCTTCATAATAAATGACATATCTTTCGTCAGGCTGTTTTTCCACACCGATACTATAATCCATTACACTGCAATTTCTGTTTTTGTAATCTCCTAAATGCCAGGACTTGACAGGTGCGAAAATTTCGATTCCGTCCACAGCATATTCCCCCATCTTTTTCCGGTTACTTTTACATGTGATCTTGTCCACAACAATAGTCCTGTCCACATATAGGTACTCATATTCCACTGCACTGTTCCTATGACAAAAATAGGCAAGCACTGCAAATCCAATGACTCCCAAAAATCCTACCGCACTACCCATTACTGTTGTGAGAAGAAAACTGGCCACTGCCAAAAGTACACATACATATTTCAGTGCTGCCATGGCTCCTGTATTTTCTTTTTCAACCAGACATTCTACATAAGAATCGCTCATACTCCTTCTCCTTTCTGAACAAAACAAATATCTGCCACTTTCCAAACATCCGGAATCATAGCAGATCCCAGGCTTTCCGCTCCTGATACAATCCGAAATCACAGCAGATCCCAGGCTTTCATTTCCTGATAAAGTCTCCCGATAGGGAGCCCCACCACGTTGCTGTATTCTCCACGGACGGATTTGATGAATTTGGCACCCTGTCCCTGAATCGCGTAAGCTCCTGCTTTGTCCATGGGTTCACCACCAAATACATAATCCATGATCTCTGCTCTGCCAATGCGATACATTGCTACACCGGTACATACATAAAAGGAATACTCTTCCTGTTTTCCATCTGCAGTAATCCAAAGCATGGTCACTCCGGTATACACCTGATGCTCTTTCCCTGACAGCTTTGCCAGCATATCCTGGGCATCCTGAAAATCCTTTGGTTTTCCAAGTATCTCACCTTCTAAGGCTACAATGGTATCGGCACCTATCACTAAAATATCTTCCTGTCGTTCTTCCAACTGCCCCCAGATGTCTTTTGCTTTCTGCTTGGATAATTCAATCACCACATCCGCCGGAAGCGTTGTGGTGACAATTTCTTCTTTATGACTTGGCATAATCTCAAAAGACAAGCCAAGCTGCTCCAGCAATTCTTTTCTTCTCGGGGATGCGGAAGCCAGTATGATCTGTTTCAAAATACTTCCCCTCTCTTCTCTATTCCCAACTGCTAACATTTGCCTGATCATCTGACCTTGTGACATTTCACTATATTGCACGCTGGGTGCTTTGCCACCGTCGGCGTTTAGCGGCTGTATTTTAGCCACTTATGCGCCGCTACGAGTGGCAACGCAGCGAGAGCGTGCCCAGCGGTAACATCAGTACTTGGAGCAATCGTCGTGGTTACGCATCCAACAATTCCTTCAAAATCTGATTTACCATGCCCGGATCAGCCTTGCCCTGCATAGCCTTCATGGTCTGTCCAACCAGGAATCCAATGGCTTTCTGCTTTCCGTTATGATAATCTTCCACGGATTGCGGATTGTTTTTCACAACCTCTTCAATGGTACTGCGGAGAGCACCTTCGTCATTTACAGTCTTTAATCCTTTTTCCTCAACATAAGCTCTTGGATCAATATCCTCTTTAAATACCAGTTCAAAGACTTCCTTGGCAACGGAACCATTGATTTCCTTCTTATCTACCATCTCAATGATAGCTGCCAGATGTTCCGGTGAGAAGCGAATATCTTCCGGATCCATGCTGTTTTCTTTTAACAGACGCAGTGTTTCCACCATAAGCCAGTTGGAAACCTTCTTTGGCTGGCCACAAATTGCAACCGTAGCTTCAAAGATATCAGCCATACGTTTTGTACCGGTAATGATTTCAATATCATATTCCGGAATATCGTACTCTTCTTTATAACGGGCCATTTTTTCCGGACGGAATTCCGGCTGTTTTGCACGGATTTCCTCCAGCATTTCTTCACTGACAGATACCGGAACCAGATCAGGGTCCGGGAAATAACGGTAATCCTGGGCATCCTCTTTGCTTCTCATGGCATAGGATGCACCCTTGGTATCATCCCATCTTCTGGTTTCCTGAATCACCTTTTCCCCTGCTTCGATGAGGTCGATCTGACGCTGTTTTTCACCTTCAATGGCATGGGAAATGGCAGTAAAGGAGTTTAAGTTTTTCATTTCGGTTCTGGTGCCGAATTCTGTGGCACCTTTTTCACGAACAGACAGATTCACGTCTGCACGCATGGAGCCTTCCTGTAATTTACAATCAGAGGCACCCAGATACTGCACGATCATACGAAGCTTTTCCAGATAAGCAATGACTTCCTCTGCACTGCGCATATCCGGTTCTGATACGATTTCAATCAGCGGTACACCGGAACGGTTATAGTCCACCAGAGAACATTCTTCCCATTCATCATGAACCAGCTTTCCGGCATCCTCTTCCATATGGATTTCATGGATTCCCACAAATTTCTTTCCGGCCTCTGTTTCGATCTCAACCTTTCCGTTTCTGCAGATAGGCAGATACAGCTGGGAGATCTGATAGTTCTGCGGGTTATCCGGATAGAAATAATTTTTCCGGTCAAATTTGGCGTATCTGGTAATGTCACAGTTGGTTGCAAGGCCTACTGCAATGGCATATTCCAGAACCTGTTTGTTCAGTACCGGCAAAGAACCGGGCATACCGGTACATACCGGGCAGGTATGGCTGTTTGGACTGCCTCCGAAAGCAGTGGAGCAGCCACAGAAAATTTTGGTCTTGGTAGCCAGTTCTACATGCACTTCCAGACCTATGACGGTTTCGTATTCTTTTGCCATCTCTTATGCCTCCTTCCCTGCTTCTTTGTATAACTGTTCAAAGGTATATGCTGTGCGGATCAGTTTCTTTTCTGCGAAACAGTCTCCGATCAGCTGCAGACCGATTGGAAGTCCCTTACTGTCTTTTCCACAGGGTAAGGAAATACCCGGAAGGCCTGCCAGATTGACGGAAATCGTATAAATGTCACTTAAATACATCTTCAGCGGATCGGATAAGCTTTCGCCCAGCTTTGGTGCTGTGGTTGGTGCCACCGGTCCTAAAATCACATCATATTTTGCAAAAGCATCATCAAAGGCTTTTTTGATCAGCGCCTTGGTCCTTAATGCTTTCAAATAGTAAGCATCATAATATCCGGAGCTGAGTACAAAAGACCCCAGCATGATTCTTCGTTTTACCTCCGGACCAAAGCCTTCGGAACGGGTCTTTTTATACATATTGTGAAGGCCCTCATACTCTTCGGTACGGTAACCATATTTGATGCCATCGAAACGCTCCAGGTTGGAGCTGGCTTCTGCTGTTGCAATGGTATAGTATGCAGGAATGGCATATTCCACCATACCCAGGTCAAATTCTTCCACCTCTGCTCCGGCTGCTTTCAGCATTTCTGCTGCTGCCAGCACAGCATCTTTTACTTCTTCTTCCAGACCTTCCCGGAGATAGTCTCTGGGAATACCGATTTTCATGCCTTTTACGTCTTTTACAAGAGCACTGGTAAAATCGGTCTCTTCCCGTTTCATGGAAGTGGAATCCTTCGGATCATGGGTAGCAATCACTTCCAAAATGGTAGCTGCATCGGTTACATCCCTGGTTAAAGGTCCGATCTGATCCAGAGAAGAACCATAGGCGATCAATCCATAACGGGAAACGGTTCCGTATGTTGGCTTCATTCCCACAACGCCGCAGTAGGATGCAGGCTGTCTGATGGAGCCGCCTGTATCGGAACCCAGTGCCATAAAACATTCCTTTGCTGCCACTGCTGCTGCAGAGCCCCCGGAAGAACCGCCCGGTACATGTTCCGGGTTCACTGGATTCTTTGTTGGTCCATAATAGGAAGTCTCTGTAGTAGAGCCCATGGCAAATTCGTCCATATTTGTTTTACCGATCATCACCGCACCGGCTGCTTCCAGATCCAGAACAGCCTGGGAAGAAAAGGTAGGAACAAAATTGCTCAGTATTTTAGAAGAGCATGTAGTCAGCACATCCTTGGTGCACATGTTGTCCTTGATGGCAACCGGTACACCGGCCAGTGGCCCTGTCAGTTCTCCTGCTTCGATTTTTGTCTGTACTTCCTCCGCCTTTTTCATTGCTGCTTCTTTATCAAGGGTCACATAGCAATGATACGTTTCTTCTACTTCATCTATTCTATCCAGAACTGCCTGCATAGCCTGCACAGCAGTTACTTCACCTGCTTTGATCTTTGCCGCCAATTCTACAGCGGTATAATCCAAAATACTCATATTTATTATCTCCATCCCATATCTCTGTCTGATATCTTCAACGGATAACTACGTCTGATATTCTTATATGATATCTTCATCAGATACCTTTAATCGACGCCTCCATGTTAGAATGTAGGTGGAACCACATACATACTGTCTTTTTCACTGGGGGCATTTTTCAGGGTATCTTCCGTACCATCACCGTTCGTCACCACATCTTCACGGAACACATTCTGCACCGGGAAAACATGCGACATAGGCTCTACACCGGTAGTATCCAGTTCATTCAGCTGATCGATATAATCCAGCATACGTCCCATATCTTTCTTGGCTTCTTCTTTTTCTTCAGCAGATAATTCTAATTTGGCCAAAATGCCAACGTATTCAATCGTTTCGTCGGAAATGATATTTGCCATGATATTTTCCTTTCTTGAATCATTAAATATGAAAATCCGTACATATGTCAGCATCTCATCAGTTCCCCTTCAGTCACGCTCTCGCTACGTGAAAAACGCAGCAGTACTAATGAGTTTTCATCGTGACCATGAAATCAAATAACTGTGCAGGCACAGCCTTTGTTTTCATGGTCACTCAAAAACTCAAAGTGCTGGCGTTTTTCAAGTGACTGAAGCGAGAACTATGAGAGCTGACATATTCACATTTTCTTATCATTCGCACTTCCATGATTTATAGCAGGAAAAGTCCTGGGAAATCATGGGGATTGTTATCAAAATCTCAATTAGTCGCGAACTTTGATGTGAACCTCTCTAAGTTGCATTTCTGTCACATCGTTTGGAGCGCCACACATCAGATCCTGTGCATTTCCGTTCATAGGGAATGCGATAACCTCTCTGATATTTTCTTCTTCACGAAGCAGCATGATCATACGGTCCACGCCCGGCGCCATACCGGCATGTGGTGGTGCACCAAACTGGAACGCCTGATACAAAGCACCAAATTTATTTTCCAGTGTTTCTTCATCATATCCTGCCATCGCGAAGGCTTTTCTCATAATGTCGATATCATGGTTACGAACTGCACCGGAGGATAATTCCACACCGTTACATACGATATCATACTGATAAGCAAGAATAGATAATGGATCTTCCTCTTCCAATGCCTTCAGACCACCCTGTGGCATGGAGAATGGGTTGTGTGTAAAGCCCAGCTGTTTGGTTTCCGGATCTCTTTCAAACATCGGAAAGTCATTGACATAACAGAAACGGAATGCATTCTTTTCGATCAAGTCAAGACGTTTTCCCAGTTCAGTACGAAGCTGTCCGGCAAACAGGTTTGCTTTTTCTTCTTTGTCTGCGATAAAGAAGATGGTATCGCCTGCCACAAGTCCGGCCAGATCAAGCAATTCCTTCTTATATTCTTCCGGAATAAATTTATCAATAGGTCCTTTATAGGATAAGTCTTCCAACACTTCCAGGTAGCCAAGTCCGCCCATACCAATGGAAGTAGCAAAGCTGAGCAGTTTCTCATGGAAGCCTTTGGACATATCTGCGTGCACTTTAATAGCACGAACGGTTTTCTTCATAAATGGTTTGAAAGTACATTTCTGGAAGAAATCTGTTACATCCATAATACGAAGTGGATTACGAAGGTCCGGTTTATCTGTACCAAACTCTAACATAGCCTGTTTGTAGCTGATGATAGGGTAAGGAGCCTGTGTTACCACTGCACCTTCCGGAGCAAACTTATTGAAGGTTGCTGTCAGGATTTCTTCCCCTACTTTAAATACATCTTCCTGGGTAGCAAAGCTCATTTCAAAGTCCAGCTGATAGAATTCACCCGGAGAACGGTCTGCTCTGGCATCTTCATCACGGAAGCAGGGTGCAATCTGGAAATATTTATCAAATCCGGATACCATCAGAAGCTGTTTATACTGCTGCGGTGCCTGTGGCAAAGCATAGAATTTGCCTTTGAATTTTCTGGACGGAACAATATAGTCCCTTGCGCCTTCCGGTGAGGATGCACATAAAATAGGAGTCTGAATCTCTAAAAATCCCATTTCTGTCATTTTTTCACGCAGGAAGCTGATGACTTTGGAACGGAAAATAATGTTGTCCTTTACTTTGGTATTTCTCAGGTCCAGATAACGATATTTCAGACGTACATCTTCTCTGGTTTCTTTGGAAGTCATCACTTC
>CAMFGH010000013.1 GCA_945949875.1 uncultured bacterium | reverse complement strand
CGAATGGCTAAAATATAGGCTTTTTTGTGCAAAATAAATAAGAAAGTATAGAGAGAGCACATGAAAGAAAAGAATAATGAACGCTTTGCAGCCATGTTCCAGTTTGCCATGCTGATGTTGAATATAGCAGCGGTTGTTATGATCAGCGGATTTGTATATTATACGACACAGCAGATCCGTTACCGCTATGTGGCAAGAAATTTCCTGGACAGTGTGGAGACGATTCCCCATGATCCGGGAGGAACTTTTTTACGTTGTATCTTACTCATGGGATTGATGGTTTTTTCTTTTATTCTCCGGCGTATTCTGGAGAAAAAAGAGAGTCCATTTGTCATTGCCACGTTGTTCTTTGACGTGATCATTACGGTGGTACTGATCTTCCAACTGGATTTTAACTATAATGGTATGATCCTGCTGGTATTTGCCAATGTAATTTATTATGTAAAAGAGCAGAAGATGAAATTATCCTTGGTGGCACTGGCTATTTTGGGATATCTGGTAGCAGATTATGACTTCCTGGCACTACGCCTGAATTTATATAATGTCAGGGACTATATTCAATATTATTCGGCTACACAGCAGCAGTATTTTCTGAGTATTTATAATATTATGATTTCCATGAACATTATCATGTTTATCATATATTGTATTTATGTGATCAATACCCAGAGAAATACCATCGAAGAAGTAAATATGCTGTATCATGAACTGCAGACTGCCAATGAGCAGCTTCAGGAATATGCTAATATGTCGGAACGTATGGCGCAGACCAGAGAGCGGAACAGACTGGCCAGAGAGATTCATGATACACTGGGACATACGCTGACCGGAATTGCTGCTGGTCTGGATGCCTGTATGACGATGATCGATATTTCTCCGGATCAGACCAGAAAACAGCTGGAACTGCTTTCCAAGGTAAGCCGTGAGGGACTAAAGGATGTCCGGAGGTCTGTGAATGAGCTGAGTCCTGACTCTCTGGAAAGACTTCGTCTGGACGTGGCAATTCGTAAGATGATAACCGATATGAGTCAGGTATCTGGAGCTCAGATATATTTTGATACCGATGGAACAAAACTGAAATTTGATGAAGATGAAGAAAATGCAATCTACCGTGTCATTCAGGAAAGTGTAACCAATGCGGTAAGGCATGGAAATGCTACGGAAATCTGGATTACTTTAAAAAAAGTGGATGGAGAGATTCGTCTGGTGATCAAAGATAATGGTATCGGCTGTAAAGAGATTAAGAGCGGCTTTGGAACGAAGCATATACAGGAACGTATTGAAATGCTTCGTGGGACAGTAAAATTTAATGGAAATAATGGATTTACAGTGACAGCTGTCATTCCTATCAGATGGGGTGAAATGTATGATTAATGTATTAGTAGCAGATGATCAGGAACTGATCAGACAAAGTCTGCAGATTGTTTTGGAAAATAAAGAAGGCATCCACGTGACTGATGCAGTGGCGGATGGGCAGGAAGTGATACAGAGCATCCGTCGTGAAAAACCGGATGTGGTTCTGTTGGATATTCGTATGCCGAAGCTGGATGGCGTACAGTGTACCCAGATTATCAAAGAAAACTATCCGCAGATCAAAGTCATTATTCTGACTACCTTTGATGATGACGAATATGTATATAATGCACTGAAATTTGGTGCCAGTGGCTATCTTTTAAAAGGTGTTTCCATGGATGAACTGGAAAACGCCATAAAGACAGTCTACAGCGGAAAGGCAATGATCAATCCTGATATTGCAACCAAAGTACTGCGTTTGTTTTCTAAGATGGCGCAGACAGACTATACCATACCGGTTGGAGATAAGGCAGCAGAAGAACTGACTGAAACAGAGTGGAAAATCATATCCTGTGTGGAAACAGGGGCAACCAACAAAGAGATTGCAGAGACTCTCTGTCTCTCCGACGGAACGGTACGAAATTATTTAAGTGCCATTTTGAATAAATTAAATCTGCGTGACCGTACCCAGCTTGCGATCTGGGCGGTTCAGACCGGAGCAATGAAAAAGGCAGAACATCAGGAATATTAAAGGAGCAGGTTTTGGAAATTGAAAAGAAAAAGGCCAGATGGATAAGAGTACTGATTGTTTTGCTGGCAATCGGTTTATGCCTGGGCTTATATTTCAGACAAAAGAATAAGGAAGTTGTGTTGGAGCTTGGTGTATTTGCCAGCAGCAACTGGGATGTGGCTTCTGCCAACAGTTTTATCATTATTGATGAAGCGATTGCACGGTTTGAAGAAGAACATCCCGGAGTTAAGGTGCATTATTACAGCGGAGTGTTGAAAGAAGATTATTCGGAATGGTTTTCCAGAAAACTTTTAGAGGGAGAAGAACCGGATGTGTTCATGGTGCTGGACACCGATTTTAACCAGTTCTGCTCCATGGGAGTCATGAAAAACTTAGATGAGCTGATCCAGCGTGATACCGGCTTTGACGAAAACAGGTACTTTACCAGTACCTATGTATCCGGAAAATATCAGGGAAGTCAGTACGCATTGCCCTATGAGACAGTACCTACCATGATGTTTGTAAACAAAACGCTTTTGACCCAGGAAGGAATCGAAGTGCCTGAGGAAGACTGGACCTGGAATGATCTCTATCGGATTTGTCAAAAGGTGACAAAGGATAGCAATGGGGATGGAATCATAGATCAGTTCGGAATCTATAATTACAACTGGAAGGATGCAGTCTATTCCAACGGGTGTGATATCTTTTCAGACAATGGAGGGGAAAGCTATTTTGCGGATGAGAGACTGGTAGAGTCGGTTAAGTTTATTCGTCAGTTGACAGAATTGAACCGTGGTCAAAAAGTCATGCAGGAAGACTTTAATGGTGGTAACGTGGCATTCATGCCCCTTACCTTTGCAGAATACAGAACCTATAAGACCTATCCGTATAAGATCAAACGATATGCCAACATGACATGGGATTGTATTACCATGCCTGCAGGAGATCACGGAGAAAATGTATCGGAAGTAAATACGCTTCTTATGGGGATCAGTGCCCATACCCAAAAAGAAAAACTGGCATGGGAGTTTTTGAAACTGCTGACCTATGATGAAGAGATGCAGATGGAACTATTCCAGTATTCCCAGGGAGCGTCGGTTCTTCGAAATGTAACCCAGTCGGAGACTGCAGAAAACATTATCCAGGAAGATATGGAGAAGGATGATAAGGTTATCGACAGCGCGCTTCTGGGAAAGGTTATCGAAGAAGGCCGGGTAGAGCCAAAATTTAAAAAATACCAGCAGGCAATTTCTCTGGCAGACAGTGAGATCGGACAGATTCTGGAGGAAGATAAGACCATTGACAGTTCTTTGAAAATTTTACAAAGGTCTGTGAATTCCTTCCTGCAGCAGTAAACAGAATCGTCGCTTATAGCAAAGGATATAAAAAGAACAGAAGACAAAAGGAATAGAAAATAACAAAGCATATATAAAGAAATAAAAGAGATAAAAGAAGTAAAGAAAAAAGAGAAGGAGAGGTATCGGAGATGAAAAGAAGCGAAATCAATGCAGCATTAAAAGAAATGGAAAACATGATCAAGGAGTATCGTTTTTCCTTACCTCCGTTTTGTGATTTTACACCGGAGCAGTGGCAGGAGAAAGGGCATGAGTATGATGAAATAAGAGACAACATGCTGGGATGGGATATCACAGACTATGGTCTGGGCGATTTTGAAAAAGTCGGTTTTTCCCTGATCACCATTCGAAACGGTAACCTGAAAATGGCAAATAAGTACAAAAAAACCTATGCGGAAAAACTGTTATATCTGAAAGAAACACAGACTTCCCCTATGCATTTCCACTGGAGCAAAATGGAAGATATCATCAACCGGGGCGGCGGAAATCTGCTCATCCGTGTATACAATGCTACCAAGGACGAAGACCTGGACAGAACCGGTGAGGTGGAAGTACATAAAGACGGACGTACCATGATGGTTCCGGCAGGAACACAGATCAAGCTGATGCCCGGTGAAAGTATCAGCATCCAGCAGTATATGTACCATGATTTTGAAGTAGAGGCCGGAACAGGGGCTGTACTGATCGGGGAAGTAAGTCAGTGCAACGATGACAATACGGATAACCGTTTTTATGAAAAAATGGGACGATTCCCAACCATCGAAGAGGATGAGCCACCATACAGACTGCTTTGCAATGAATACCCTGCAGCAAAATAGGATTCCGGAATCCGTGTAACGAAAAAATGTGATGAATATCTACAACAAAATAGAATTTTCGAATCCGTTGACACAAAAGGATGCCTGAAATATAATAAAGGCGTTAGAATATACGAAAACATCTGTTGATGGAGGGAAGAAAAATGAAGAAACTATCAGTGAAAAGTGTAGTTGCCATTGGTATCGGAGCAGCATTGTTCTTTGTACTTGGAAAGGTTTCCATTCCAACACCGGTTCCAAATACTTATATCAGTCTGCAGTATGCTATCCAGGCAGTATTTGCTACATTATTTGGACCCATCGCTGGTCTGCTTATCGGATTTATCGGTCATACTCTGATTGATATGACAAGTTATGGTCCATGGTGGAGTTGGATCATTGCATCTGCATGTGCAGGTCTTATTATTGGACTGATCGCCTTAAAATTAGATGTCAATGAAGGTATTGACAAAAAGAAAATAGTACTTTTCAATGTTGCACAGGTCATTGCACATTTACTTGCATGGGGCGTAGTTGCACCGGTTCTGGACATTCTGATTTATGCGGAGCCAATGAACAAAGTGTTCTCTCAGGGACTTGTAGCAGGTGTTGCCAATATTGTTACCACCGGTGTGGTTGGATCTTTACTTCTGTTTGCATATGCAAAGACCATTGTGAAAAAAGGTTCTTTAAGTAAAGAAGATTAAAAGATTCCGAGAAGAGTCTGGAAAGATTCCGAGAAGATTTTGAGTAGATTAAAAAGAAGATAAATGAATAAGGCTGCTGCTTTGCGCGGCAGCCTTATTTTATGAACGAACGAAGATGAATCAGTCGGGCTTGCATGCCGAAGATTTCTCTTTGAGGTAATTTTTCTCTGATAAGAAAGGAAGATACATGAGATCTCCGATTATTTCATTTCAAGATTATGGATTCCAATATACTGCCCAGGCAGAACCTACGCTGCATCATATCAATCTGGACATTTATCCGGGTGAAAAAATACTGATCGCAGGTGCTTCCGGAAGTGGTAAAAGCACCATTGCCAGCTGTATCAATGGGCTGATTCCCTTTTCCTATAAAGGGGAAAGCACGGGTAAACTTCTGGTGGATGGAAAAGAACCGGAAAAAAGCAGTATTTTTGAACTCAGTCATACGGTAGGTACTGTGTTGCAGGATACGGATGGCCAGTTCATCGGGCTGACTGTGGCAGAAGATATCGCTTTTGCCCTGGAAAATCAATGTATCATGCAGCCGGAAATGAAAGAAACGGTAAAGCGTGTGGCACAGCTGGTGGATATCGACCATCATCTGGATCATGCACCCCACGAACTGTCCGGCGGTCAGAAACAGCGTGTCAGTCTGGCAGGTGTCATGGTAGATGACGTGAAAGTGATTCTGTTTGATGAGCCTCTTGCCAACCTGGATCCGG
This sequence comes from uncultured bacterium, assembly GCA_945949875.1. Classification (GTDB taxonomy): domain Bacteria; phylum Bacillota; class Clostridia; order Lachnospirales; family Lachnospiraceae; genus 1XD8-76. The sequence goes on along the minus strand of CAMFGH010000013.1, from coordinate 35,907 downwards.
CAGCAGGGAAAAATACCATTGAACTGATCGATGAAATTCAGAAAAAAACCGGAGCGGCAGTTGTCATCATTGAACATAGGATTGAAGATGTTCTGTGGAAATCGGTAGACCGTGTGGTTTTGATGGAAAATGGCTGTATCGTGGCAGATATGGCGCCGGAAAAACTGCTTAGTTCAGACATTCTGATGCAGCATGGGATACGGGAGCCACTGTATCTGACTGCGTTAAAATATGCAGGAGTGCCGGTATCGGAGAATATGAATCCGGAGCATGTCCAGTCCCTGCGATTAACAGAAACACAAAAACAGATGGTCAGAGACTGGAAAGAACAGGGTCTGGCAGAAGATAGAGATAACTCCCCAAAACAGGAACTGCTGAAGGTCCAGAATCTTTCCTTTGGATATACCAATGAAAAAATGGCTTTGGTAGATATAAACTTTACCATATATGAAGGGGAAATGGTGAGCATTGTAGGAAGAAACGGTGCGGGAAAAAGTACCCTTGCCAAGCTGATCTGCGGATTCGAAACACCTACGGAAGGGGATATCCTGTTCCAGGGACGTTCCCTGTCCGGAAATACCATAAAGGAACGTGCAGAGAGCATCGGGTACTGTATGCAGAACCCGAACCAGATGATCTCCAAGCCCATGATCTGGGATGAGGTAGAGATGGCGCTTTTGCATACCGATATGACGGAGGAGGAGCGGAAGCAGCGGGTAGAGGAGACACTGAAAATCTGTGGTCTTTATCCGTTCCGGAAATGGCCGGTTTCTGCACTGTCTTATGGACAGAAAAAGCGAGTTACCATTGCCAGTATTCTGGTTTGTCGTCCGCGTGTCATTATCCTGGATGAACCAACAGCAGGACAGGATTATAAGCACTATACGGAAATCATGGAATTTTTGAAGGAGTTAAACGGTAAAGGTTATACCATTCTGCTCATCACCCATGATATGCATCTGATGCTGGAATATACCAAAAGAGCCATTTGCTTCTCGGAAGGAAAGCTTTTGGCAGATACCACATCTGCAAAGGTTTTAAATGATCCGGAACTGGTAAAGAAAGCCAGCCTGAAGGAGACAAGTCTTTACAATTTAAGCCTTTTATGCGGGATCGACGATCCGGAAGAATTAACGGAACGTTTTATCCACTATGAACAGGAGGTGCGCTAGGATGGCAAAGGTTGCAGTACTTAGTTATATAAAACGGAAAAGTCCTGTTCATGATCTGGTGGGAACCACAAAACTGATTTTTTTCCTGGCCTGGAGTGTGGCAGTTATGGTGACCTACGACACCCGTGTGCTGGTATGTTTTTTGATCGGAAGCTTTGCAATTTTTAAACTGAGTAAAGTGAAGATAAAGGAGATCAGTTTCGTTCTCGGACTGGCAGCAGTGTTTCTGCTGATGAATAATCTGTTTGTGTATCTTTTTTCGCCGGAATATGGTGTGGATCTGTATGGAAGCCGCACGTTGTTGTTTACCATAGCCGGACGATATACGATTACTGCCCAGCAGCTGTTTTACCATTTGAACATGACCATGAAGGTGGTCTGTGTGATTCCGGTGGCTCTTATTTTTATTGCCTGTACAGACCCAAGCGAATTTGCAGCCAGTCTGGCATCCATCGGGGTAAGTTACCGGATCGGGTATTCCGTAAGTCTGGCCCTCCGGTATATACCGGATATTCAGCGGGAATATCACAATATCAGCCAGGCTCAGCAGGCCAGGGGAATCGACCTTTCCGGTAAAGACAAATTCTTTACCCGATTGAAGAATTCAGTGGCGATTCTGCTGCCGCTGATTTTATCCAGCCTAAACCGTATTGAAACCATTTCCAATGCCATGGAGCTTCGGGGATTTGGAAAAAAGAAGAAAAGAACCTGGTATGTGCAGCGAAAAATGGAGAGAAACGACTACATCACACTTTTCCTTTCAGTGGCAGTTCTGGTGTTCAGTATGGTGGTTACGTTCTGGGACGGAAACCGATATTTTAATCCATTTTTATAATAATTGTTAATAGAAAAGAATACTTTGTAGGAAGAAGAGTATTCGACTGGAAAGAAAGATGAATATTTGGGTAGTATATACAGTAACATCATTGGTAAATATGTTTCAGATCCTATTGATTCTGAACAGAGTAAAAGCAACAGAGTATAAAGAGACCATAGATGAGCCTCTTTGCAGGATGTTAAAGTTTTTTGCGCTTTTCTGTGTGATTGACGGCTTGTGGGGCGTGTTTGATTCCCAGCTTTTTGTGAGATCTCAGTTCGGATTTACCATGGTTGCCTATGGTTATCATACCATGGCAGCATTGTCTGCCTTTATCTGGTTTGGCTATGCCATGCATTTTATGAAAATAAGTGGCAGGGACAAGGAAATACTAAATGGCCTGCGTTTAATGCTTCTGGCAGTGCAGACAGTCACTCTGAGCTCCAACTTGTTTACCCATGCTGCATTTTACATAGATGAGAACTGTCATTATTCCTCGGGAAACTTTCGGATTGTTTTGTATACCCTGCAGTTTTTGTACTATATTATTTTACTGATTTATGGAACATTACGGTGGAAAAACTCAAGTGAGAACAAAGATACCTACCGGGAGGTTGTTATCTTTTCCCTGATACCCCTTGTTTTTGGAATCGGGCAGTATGCCCATTATGATATATCCATGTACGGGTTTGGATTTTCCTTTACCGCACTTGCCATTTATTCCTTCAACACTACGGTACAGCGGGAACTTTTCCTGAAGGAAAAGGCATCAAAACTTCGCGAAGATGTATATAAGGATGCATTAACCGGTTTGTATAACAGAAATGCATATGAAGAGGATATAAAAAATGCTTCCGGGCATTCGGATAAAAAGGATCAGGTATATATATCCATGGATCTGAACGGATTAAAAGAAATCAATGACAATCGGGGGCATGATGCAGGAGATGAGTTTTTAAGAAGTGCAGCATTCTGCATGAAGACCTGTCTTGGTGGACATGGAAAAGTATACCGTATCGGTGGAGATGAGTTTGTGGCAATCATCTCTGCAGACAGTCAGAAGATAAGGGAAATCGAGCAGGATTTTGAAAATGTAGTGCAGTCCTGGAATATTGTTTCAGGACAGTCCCTTTCCATTTCTTATGGATATGCTACCGGGGAGGAATTCCCGAATCTGTCTCTTTCGGAAATGGCAAAGATAGCAGATAAGCGGATGTACAGCAGTAAGGCACGTTTCTATGCAGATAAAGGAGTAGACCGGAGAATGCAGGCACGCAGTGGGGAGAAGTTCTCAAAAGAGAATAAAATGGTTTCTGATAGAAGAGAATAACAAGTTTTTGATGACCAGGGAGAAATAAGGTGAAAAGAGAAAGTTTTGGTTCCAGAATTGGATTTTTATTAGTAAGTGCAGGTTGTGCCATTGGAATCGGTAATGTATGGAGATTTCCTTATGTGACCGGCCAGAATGGTGGTGGAATATTCGTTTTGTTTTATCTGATTTTCCTTCTGATCATGGGTGCACCGGTACTGACCATGGAGCTGGCAGTAGGGCGTGCAGGCAGAAAAAGTGCCATGCTGGCTTATAAGGAACTGGAACCTGCAGGAAGCAAGTGGCATATACATGGTATTTTCTGTATGATAGGGTGCTACCTTCTCATGATGTACTATACTACCGTGTCCGGCTGGATGCTGGGATATTTTTATAAATTTCTTACCGGAAAGTTTGATGATATTTCAGGAGATGCAGTAAGCGGAGTATTTGGCTCACTTCTGGCCAGCCCTGGAGAAATGGTTTTCTGGATGATCGTTACAGTGGTTGTGGGATTTCTGGTAGTCAGTCTGGGTCTGCAGAATGGTCTGGAAAGAATTACAAAGATCATGATGACATTTCTTTTGATTCTGATCGTAGTTCTGGCTGTTCATTCTATCCTTTTGCCCGGAGCAGCAGAAGGCATCAAGTTTTATCTGGTGCCAAACTGGGAAAAAGCGAAAGACAGTGGAATCGGAAATGTGATCGCGGCAGCCATGAATCAGGCGTTTTTCACACTCAGTCTGGGCATTGCAGCCATGGAGATCTTCGGCAGTTATATGTCAAAGGAATATACACTTGGCGGCGAGGCTCTTCGTATTTGTGGTCTGGATACGTTGGTGGCGCTATGCAGCGGACTGATCATTTTTCCGGCATGTTTTGCCTATGGAGTGCAGCCGGATCAGGGACCGGCTCTTATTTTTATGACATTGCCCAATGTGTTTACCAATATGCAGGGAGGAAGATTATGGGGAACCCTCTTCTTCCTGTTTATGACCTTTGCCAGCTTTTCCACTGTCATTGCTGTTTTTGAAAATCTGTTAGCCAACTGTATCGACAATTTTGGATGGAGCAGAAAAAAGGCAGTTCTCTGGAATGCGGTATTTGTACTTGTGGCAAGCCTCCCGTGCGTATTTGGATATAATATCTGGAGTGATCTGCATCTGATCGGCGGACGTGACGTACTGGACAGTGAAGATTTCCTGGTAAGCAATCTTCTTCTGCCCATTGGAGCCCTTATTTATCTGATGTTCTGTGTCAGCAAATGGGGCTGGGAATACGATAAGTATCTGGAAGAAGCAAACACCGGAAAGGGATTTAAACTGCCAAAGGGCAGAGCACTGAAATGGTATTTCCAGTTTGTACTGCCGGTACTGATCGTATATATTTTGATTCAGGGACTGCTTCCGCGATGAAATGTATTTTGATTTAGGGACTGCTTCCGCGATGAAATGTATTTTGATGAAATTTTGCGTTAATGTATTGTTGCTTTGATAAAGTCCTGCCTATGAAAGAATTGTTTATAATGCCTCGGTTGAAAAAGCCTTGGTTGAAAATGTGTGTAAAATGTAGAAGGAGGATATGCCATGAATATGATAGTTTTAGAGGGACTGCTTATCCCTTTTGCAGGAACTGCTCTTGGTTCCGCTATGGTTTATTTTATAAAAAAGGAAATTGATGCCGGTATTCAGCGTATGCTGACCGGTTTCGCCGCTGGTGTCATGGTGGCAGCCAGCATATGGAGTCTTCTGATTCCAGCCATGGAACAGGTGTCGGACAGCATGGGAAAATTAGCTTTTCTGCCTGCAGTGATCGGATTCTGCGCGGGAATGATGTTTCTGCTGATTCTGGATATGATCACACCTCATATGCATTTGGATGAAACTGTGGAAGGACCAAAGAAAAATCTGGGAAAGACGACTATGCTGGTCCTTGCAGTAGTATTACATAACATACCGGAAGGTATGGCTGTGGGCGTAGTGTATGCAGGATGGATATCCGGAAATACTGCCATATCCATATCCGGAGCTTTTGCTCTTGCCCTGGGTATCGCTATTCAGAATTTCCCGGAAGGTGCGATCATTTCCATGCCCCTTTATGCAAACGGTATGTCCAGAAATAAAGCATGTCTGCAGGGAGTTTTGTCCGGAGCGGTTGAACCTATCGCCGGAGCCATTACTATTTTATTATCCGGATTGCTTATCCCGATACTGCCTTTCTTACTCAGTTTCGCTGCCGGTGCAATGATCTATGTGGTAGTAGAAGAACTGATCCCCCAAATGGCCGAGGGAAACCATTCCAACATCGGGACCATCGCATTTATGGTTGGTTTTTCCCTGATGATGATTCTGGATGTGGCGCTGGGATAGAATATTTCCATCCATCTATCACTATTTTCATAAAATAGAAAATGTTAAGGAAACAATAGGAGTTTAAGGTATATGTCATGTGAAACTATTGTTTTTGGCTATCACCCATGACACTTCGTTTTTGCATGTCATGTGAAACTATTGTTTTTGGCTATCACCCATGATGCCTGATTTGCGCATATCATGGGAAAAATAGATTTATCGCCTTACCCATGATACTTTATTTGAAACAAGTCATGTGAAAGTACCGTTTTGAAACACCACCCATGATAGTTCGCATGGTATATGTGATGGGAAATTGCTATATTTCCATATAACCATGATATTTGATATTTTATATGTCATGTGAAAGCTTGTTTTTGATCATCGCCCATGATGCTTTGTTATTTCATGTTATGTGAAAGCTTGTTTTTGATCATCACCCATGACGATTCGTTTTTGTATGTCATGTGAAATTATAATTTTGGCTATCGCCCATGATAATTGATGCATATTAAGCGTAAACAGCACCCCCCCCCAGATACTGTATCTATAGTCTGAGCTATCGATTTGTAAATCGGTAGCTTTTTTGATTAAGAATACTTATTAGATTTAATATTTATTTAATAAAAATTTTCTTGTTTTTAGAAGAAATAGGTATATAATCTGTTGTATGAAAAATGACTGACCCGTCGGTCGGTGGTGAAAAATAACACTCTCTGAGAATGACCGGCGTTAAGGTTAATCTGTGTCAGACAAGGTTTGATTCGTATCTGTTAAGGCGTGATCGGTGTCAGACAAATCAGAATTTTGAATGTTTTCAGGCAGTAAAACATAAAGATAGTGAGGAAAGGGAAAAGGTATTAGTATGAGAAAATTAAGTGGAAAATTCCGGTCCGGTATGGCTCTTGCAGTTTGTACAGCTTTTGTTATGACCGGATGTGGCAGCGCAGTAGAGGAGGTAACGACAGAGGAAGCAATACTTGTGACATCGCAGATTGCGTCAGCAGGAGATTTGACACTTACCAGTTCCTTTATCGGAACTATTTCACCGGAAGAGACAGTGTCTGTTTATCCATTGGCTTCCGGTCTGATTACAGATACATATTTTGAAGTGGGCGATGTGGTAAATGCAGGCGATGTATTATTCCAGATCGATGACGAAGTAGCATCTATTCAGGCAGAAACTGCAAGATTATCAGCTGAACAGGCAGAACTCAGTGCAGAAAGCACTTTAGGTACCCAGCAGGATAGTCTGAATATCCAGTTAGAACAGGCAGCTATGGCTGCACAGAGCAGCTACGAGCAGGCACAGATCGCATATGTGCAGGCTAAGGATGCTTATGAGGATTATGATGGGAAGATTGATGCGGCAGCAGATGCTGTAAATAAAGCTAGTGAAATTGCAAAACAGGCACAGCAAGCTGAGGATGATGCGAAAGCAGCATATGAGCACGCCAACCAGGAAGCTCAGGCAGCTGCGCTGGCAACTTACAAAGAAGCTATGAGCGCAAATGCAAAGGCACAGGCGTCTTTAGCCTCTGCCCAGGCCACTTACGAATCCGTAAAAGATGGAAAAGAGTCTGTCCGTATGGCCTTTTATCAGGCACAGTCTGCCTATAAATCCGCAGATCAGAACAGAACGCTGACAGAAGAATCAGCCAACCTGACGCAGGGAGATGTCTATGAAGACACTGCAGCACAGCTCCAGGTAGGTATCGATATGGCTAACCTTTCTGCTGATTCAGCAGCCCTTGCACTTTCCTATTATACGGTAAAAGCCCCTGTTTCCGGTGTAATCGAAAGCAAAAACGTAGAAGTAAATGGTATGGCAAGCTCCGGTATGCCTGCTTATACCATTGTGAATAACAATACCATGACCGTTTCCTATTATGTCAGTGAAAAGATAAAGAATACCTGCCAGCTTGGTCAGGAGATCCAGCTGGAGAGAAACGGAAAAACCTATAATGCATCCATTACAGAAATCGGCTCCTCTGTGGATCCACAGGCAGGCTTATTCAAGATCAAAGCATGTGTTGCCGCAACCGGAGAAGAACTTCCAAGCGGTGTTACGGTAAAGATCACAGCAGATACCTACTCTGCACAGAATGCAGTGGTTATTCCGTATGACGCAGTATATTATGACAACTCCGGTGCTTATGTATATCTGAATCAGGAAAACAGAGCAGTAAAACGTTATGTGGTAACCGGTATTTTTGATGATGAAAATATGGTTATTGAAGAAGGCATTGATCTGGGGGATGAAATCGTTACCAGCTGGTCTCCACAGCTGACCAGCGGAGCTCTTCTGAGTACAACAACCACTCCGGCCGACGGAACATCTGATGACAGTGAAAATGCAGGAGCATCTGTTGACAGTGAGAGTGCAGGAGCATCTGATGACAGTGAAAATGCAGGAGCATCTGATGATAATGAGAATGCAGGAGAAGCTGGTGACACCCAAAGTACAGAGGCAGCTGAGGATGCTCAGACCTCAGAAACAGAAGAATAGGGGGCGTTTATAGATGAATTTGACAAAAACAGCCCTGAAGAGACCGGTATCATGCGTTTTGATCATTATTTCACTGTTTGTATTTGGTATCACGTCTCTGTTTGGATTTAAATTACAGTTGACTCCGGATATGGAAATGCCCATGCTGATCGTTTTGACCATTTATCCTGGTGCAGATCCGGAAAGTGTGGATGAACTGGTTACAAATGTGGTAGAAGATGCCGGTTCCATTTTAAGTGGCGTAGACAGCTATTATTCCTATTCTATGGAAAATTACTCTATGGTTCTTTTCCAGTATGAATATGGTTCCGATATCGATGACTGCTATGCAGATCTTCGAGCGGCGCTGGATACGGCGTCCCTGTCCCTGCCGGAGGATGCAAAGACCCCGACCGTTGTGGAAATGAACATGAACAGTATGCCTTGCACTGTGATTTCTGCAGTAGAAAAGGGTGATATTGATTTATATAAAGTTATTGAAGATTCCGTGAAGCCGGAACTGGAGAAAATCTCCGGTGTGGCTGAAGTGGCAACCAGCGGTGGTACGGAGGAATACATAAAGGTAGAACTGAATGAGACCTTAATGAAACAGTATGGCCTTACCATGTCTACCTTGGCCCAGAGCCTTTCAGCCTGTGATTTCAGTTATCCGGCAGGAAGTGTGAAGCAGGGGTCCCAGGATGTCAGTGTTATCACATCCATGACCAATAATACAGCGCAGTTGTTAAAGAGTGTTCCGATCACTACTTCTACCGGAAAGGTTATTACGCTGGAAGAAGTAGCAGATGTATATAGTGCAGTAGGAGAGGAAAGCGGTGTCAGCCGGTATAACGGTCATGACAATGTCAGCATTTCCATTACAAATAAGAGCAGCTATGGTACGGTTAATGTTTGTGACAGTATCAAGAAAGCATTGACCAAAATACAGGAAGATAATCCGGCCATCGAATTTGAGATTTCCTATGATGCCAGTGAAGGTATTTTATCTTCTTTGAAATCCGTAGGGGAAACCCTGATTTTGGGTATTGTTCTTTCTATGGTAGTTTTATTCCTGTTCTTTGGAGATTTTAAGGCCAGCCTTATCGTTGGCTCCTCCATGCCGATTTCCTTATTCCTGACTCTGGTGCTGATGAAAGCAGCAGGATTTTCCATGAACGTGGTTACCATGGGTTCTCTGGTTATTGCAATCGGTATGATGGTGGATTCTTCTATTGTCGTGATTGAAAGCTGCTTCCGTCTGAAAGAAAAGAAAGAAGATTTTAAAGAAGCAGCACTGGAAGGAACCAGAGTCGTGACTGCCTCCATTGTGGCATCCACGATTACTACAATCGTTGTATACCTTCCTCTGGCTACCATGAAAGGTCTGTCAGGACAGATGTTTTCACAGCTTGGATTTACCATTGTGTTTGCCATGTTAGCATCCCTGATTTCAGCGCTGACTCTGGTACCGCTTTTTTACACGTTTTTTAAACCAAAGGAAAAAACGGAAATTCCGGTTAATCGAATTATCCGATGGATCACCAGAGGCTATCGTAAAGTGTTGCGTAAGCTGCTGAATAAACGAAAACTGGTTATTCTGGTATCAGTATTGCTTGTTGTGGTATCTATTTTCCTGGGGTCCAGTCTGGATATGGAGCTGATGAGCGCAGCAGATGAAGGCATGGTAAGCGTAGATGCATCCTTCCGTCCGGGTACGACATTAGAGACCATGAATAAAGAAATGCTGAAATGGGAACAGATTGCAGCCGCAGACGAAGATGTGGAATCCTATTCTTTATCCATTGGCGGAGGTGGTATGAATGCCATGATGGGCGGCGGTGACGCAAGCTTATCTGCCACACTGAAAAAAGATCGTTCTATGTCAACAGATGAAAAGGTAGATCAGTGGAATGAAATCGCTGCAACGATGCCGGGTGTGGATATCACCGTATCTTCTTCCGGAAGCAACTCTTCCTCTATGATGAGCAGCAGCAGTTATGAAATAGATTTACAGGGTGATGATCTGGAAGCATTGGAAGATTTTTCCATGGAATTAGAGGATAAGGTTAAACAGATAGATGGAGTCATCAAAGTCAATAACTCTACCGCCAGTGCTACTACCAGAGCACAGATTGAAGTAGACCCTTTGAAAGCCATGCAGTATGGTCTGACACCGATTCAGGTTGGTATGGCAATGAACAATGTAGTCAGTGGTATGGATGCCATCACCGTCACCAATTCCGGTACAGAGTATAAGGTCAAACTGGAATATCCGGAAGGGCTTTATGATAATCTGAATGACTTGATGAATGTGGAAATGTCAACTCCTTACGGGTACAGCGTTCCGATTCATGAAATTGCAGAGATTCAGTATGAAGAGGCACAGAGCACTCTGGTAAAAGCAAATGGACAGTATCAGGTCAGCCTGACTGCTGCCTTACAGTCAGAGAAAAAATTTGACGCACAGACAGCCATTGATGAGTTGGTAAAAAATACAGAATTCCCGGAAAATGTACAGCCGGTTGATAACGCTATGAATGAAATGATGATGGAAGAACTGGGAGCCATCGGAAAGGCAATTCTGATTGCAGTATTTTTAGTATTCCTGGTGATGGCAATGCAGTTTGAATCTCCAAGATTCTCCTTTATGGTTATGATGTGTATTCCATTTGCTATCATCGGATCCTTCTCTTTCTTATGGCTGGCTCAGGCAACGATCAGTATGGTATCCATGATGGGATTTTTGATGCTGATGGGTATCGTTGTAAACAATGGTATTCTGTATGTGGATTCTGCCAACCAGCTTCGTGAAGAGATGAGCGTTGAAGATGCGTTGATCGAGACAGGTGCCATCAGACTTCGTCCTATCCTTATGACATCTCTGACCACAATCCTGGCCATGATCCCGATGGGCATCGGCTTTGGTACCAATGCAGAAATGATGCAGGGTATGGCTCTGGTTATCATTGGTGGTATGATTGCTTCTACACTGCTTACTTTGATCTTATTACCAACCATCTACCTGATCATTGATAAGAGAGAAGGAAAACGCAGAAAAACAGAAAGAAAAGAACGTAGGAAAGCATTTTTGGCAAAGTTTAAAAAAGCGAAAGTATAGATATGGATGATTTAAAGAAAAAGAAAGATACATTGCCGCCCAAGGTGGCGGCGATGTACCAGGCTGTATACGATCTGCTGTTGGAAGATGTGGATCTGACGAAAGTAAAAGTTTCTGATATCACTTCCAAGGCAGGAATTGGAAAAGGTACAGCCTATGAGTATTTTGAAAGTAAAGAAGACATTATAGCAGGGGCAATATGTGAATATTTAAATAATCTGACCCGTATCGTAGAGGACCGGATGGACAGCAAAGACACTTTTATGGATGCCATGGAGTATTTGTTCAGTATCTTTGAGGAGTTTTGCGGAAGTAAAGAAAAAAATGTCTTTATGAAGATTGCCTTATTATGTATTGCATCTGTTCACACAGAGTTTTCTGTGAAACTTCACCAGGAGTTCTTGAGAAGAGAGCAGTCAGAGCATAAAATCCCCAGACCGGATAATATGAAATGGGAGTGCCTGAACAGGTTAGTGGAAAAAGGAGTTCAGAGCGGTGAAATCAGAAAAGATATTCCGGTGGAATATATTTCCTTCAGTATTACCAGCAAGATAGTGGCATTTCTGATGTATTTTACAAGTTCAAGTGGTACAATGAGCCAGGATTGTCCTCTCCCAAAAATGATGGAACTTTTACTGGAAGAAATACGCCGAAATTTTATCAATCCGGATTGGAATGCATAGAGGCCGGAGACTTTGCGGCTTCCGCTATTCTATTCACATTCGTTTAAAAGAAAGGATATTCGCATGAAACAGTGGAAAAAAAGAACAGGCAGAATCATAGTGACAATGGCGTTATGCCTGGCTGTGACTGCATCTGCACCGGCAAAAATCATATCCAGGGCAGCAGATACAGAAAAAGTCATGCAATCAAAATATAAGATCATACAGGAAGGGGATATCGTAGATTACAGCAACTGCTATGTATATCAGGAAGTATGGGAAACGAAGACACTTCCGGTACTGACACCCTCCGTAAAGTATACGGTAACAGATGCATACCGATACGATAGAACCCAGAGAAAGAGAATCATGGAACTGACTGCAGCAGATGGAACGAAACAGCAGATCAGCATCAAGGATATCGCTTTTGTATCTGCAGCAACAGGTGGAAAAGTCTCTGATTTTGAAAATGGACACGGACTTACTCCGGTGGCTTCCGTGGCAGATGTGACAGAATGGAAGTTTACCTTGAAAAATCCCTATCATGAGAAAAACAATCCTCAGGGAGTAAGGGAACCGAAGATCACAAATATAAAAAAGCAGGGTGACTGTATCGTCTTTGACTATGAAGATCTGTATTCCACAGGGAATAGCTATCTTTCAGCAGTTGTATACAACAAAAATAAGTCAGAGGTGATCGCCTATGACCGTTTGGTATATGCCTATGAACGAGGCAATGGCACAGTGGCGATTCACTGGCCAAGAGAGTATGATAAAAATAATTATGTGCTGGAAGTTTTCGCAGAGAAATATAATGGGGATGGAATGACCGATTATATCAGCGATATGCGTATGGTATATAGGGGCGTGGATACGAAGTGGGAAAATGATGCCTAGAAATAGCCGCCTGACCCGGCATATTTTCAGAGATGAATAGCGGGAGGGGCATTTTATGCCCCTTCCATTTTTTCAAGGTTCAAGTCGGAATGCTCCAGCTCTCTGGAATAGCGGTAGGCGATTTCCACCACATCCTGCAAGGAGAGAGTGTGTCCATTTTGAAACCATCTGACCACCATCATCTCGTATAAATAGAATACGCTGTTCAGGGTAAGGTGAATTTTGCCCAGTACGTTGTCATCGTATACTGCACCGCAGAAATAGGTGAAAATAAAATAGACAAGCAGCTGTTCAAAAATAGTATCAATGGAAAGAGAACCTGCAGTCAGCCAGCTGCGAAATTCACTGTGAAGCTGTGCATAGTTGGATGCCCTGCTTGAAGCCTGATTCACAGCACCATTTGATGCTCTGCATGAAGCGTTGCCTTCATATAGGATTTCCCAACACTCGTCCAGATAATCCTGCCAGTCATCGGACAAAAACTCCAGTTCATATAAAAAAGAGAATAAAGACTTTGAATAGGAAAACGCAGATTCCGCATCTTCTGTATATGAGATAATCTGGGACATTATCTGAGCTTTGGCCCGGTCCAGATAGTCCGGATCTTCATATCGATCAAATAAATCCACCAGATCAAACAGTTCACAGTTTTCCAGATAATCCTGCATTTCCTGACCAAACTGCCAGACAAGAACGTAGCGAACCCGGATATCCAGGGAACGATCCTGTAACAGGTGAAGAATCACTTCTCGGGCATCTTCCAGATAAGAGAAATAAAAGGGATCATAATCTTCAAAGGTTTCCTCCGGTTCATCTGCCTCCTCTGAGCAGAAGGTGACCGGATCTTTCCGGCTTAAAATGATGTGAGCAGCTTCGGGACAGGAAAGAGACAGGGTGATTTCCCTGATGTTCTCAAATTCCTCGATGTGACGAGGATAATTGGTGCAGGTAAGACACAGACTTTCTTCCCCCAGGTGTTCATACATGTCACAGAGGTTATCCTCTTTTAAAAAAGCACACCGCTTACAGGGATCCTGATGAAAACAGCCTTCCCTGAAGTCAATACGAGACCGGAGCACATCTGCATATGCTCCGGTCAATGTTTTGTAATATTGCAAAGAAGAGTCATCGATCAAAATCTGCCACCCGGCACAACAGGTTTCGGGGCATTTGTCTGCAATACAATGAAATTCTGAAAAATAATCCGGTCTTGTATAAATCATAATATTTGATAATCAACCACCTTGTCACGCATCATTTGATAGTGAATCATGCCATCATGAATGATGCAATTATGCAACATCTTATAACCATCCGCCATCCCGGATGTCCTTCATCATCTGATCCAGCACATCCATTTCGGCGTCCTCTTCGCCCTTGTAAAGTTCCTGGGCTTTCTCATAATATTCTTCCGCCTGATGATAGTCACGTTCTTCGTTTGGAAGTTGACTCTGCTTATCGATTTCCAGATAAGCAAGACGGGAATACACCTCATAACGCTTTGGATAATCCTCTGCAAGCTTCAAAAGACGTTTTTCCGCTTCTTCAAATTCACCCATCTGCTCATAGATCACAGCAGTACTTTCCTGAACGCGATAGGTGTGAACACCCATATCCTCCAGTGCGTCCAGGGCATCCAGTGCGTCACTGTGATATTTGTCTGCGTCATCCGGATTTTCCTGGGCAAGCTTAATATTTGCCTTTGCAAGAAGAAAATAGCATCGCATTTCCATTTGGCGGTCATCCGTAAGAGAAAGGGTTTCTTCCAGATTTTCAATTCCTTCTTTATATTCGCCTTTGCTTAGGGCGATTTCCGCCTGAACCATGTAAATGGAATCTTCTGCCAGATCATGGTCAATGGCTTCCTCTAACTGGTCTTCCGCTTTATCGATTTTGCCGATTCGTGCAAGCACGATGGCATAATCCCGGTAATAGAGTCCGTTTTTCTGATTATGATCCAGAGCACATTCCAAAGCATCTTTGGCGTTCTGATAATCCTCCATTTCCAGATAGGCATTGCCGGTAACATAATAGATATCGCCCAGCATTTCCTCATCCTGATCCCGCAGGCGGAAGTAAGAACCATTCAGGTATTTTTCCGCATGATCCACGCAGGCTTCATATTCCATTTCCTCATACAGAAGACGAAGCTCCATGCAGTAGGCTTCTATGCGGCTGTCTTTCTGCTCTTTTGCATCTTCAATATATTCTGTGGCAGCATCATAGTCCATGTCTTCCAGAGCCTGTTCTGCGTCCTGGATCAAAGCCTGATATTTTCGCTCTGCCATACGACGGGAAATCATGAAGACCCCAAAGGCAGCCACAAACATGCCGGCGATGACAGCCATAATGGTGATCTGGATGATCAAAGCCTTTCGGCGTTTCGCCCGGTATGCAGCATCCAGTTTGTAGCAGTTACGAAGGGCATCCAGATATTCTACGCCATCTTTATACCGATCCTGCGGGGAGATGGACATCATTTTTTCAATGACATAGCAAAAGCCCTCACCCATCGGAAGATCATAAAGGGACAGAGGAGCTATTTTGTCAAACTCCTGGGTAGGAGCAGTACCGGTCAGAAGATGATATAAGGTGGCACCCAAAGCATAGATATCAGAACGCGCGGAGATGCCTTTTCCAAAATGTCCCATTGCAGAACTGGCAGTATGGGTCACAGGCAGGTTGGTATACCGGCTGGTAACCTGCGCATAAAAATTACTGTCGCTGTACTGTTCCGGTGGGGAATAGTGGGCACTGATTCCTACGGAAGCATACTGATTGCTGCCACATGCCAGTGCAATGTTAAAGTCGATCAGACACACATTGCCATCGGGAGTCAGCATGATATTTGCCGGTTTGATATCGCCATGTATGATGGCAGGCTTCTGGGAATGCAGATAAGAAAGTGCTTCTCCCAGCTGATTTGCCCATTTGAAGACTTCTTCTACCGTGAACCGGCCACGCTGTTCCAGCGCTTTGTTCATACTGATGCCGGGAATATAGTCCATGACAGTATAAACTGCCTCCGGCGTTTCCACAAAGTCATAGACTCTTGGCAGATAGGGATGTTTTAACCGCTTTAAAATATCTGCCTCCTGACGGATCGTCAGTTTATCCAGCGCACTGTCCTTGATTTTTTTCACAACCACATCGGTCTGCAGTCGGAGATGAACGGCTTTGTACACCACGCCACCGCCACCGGCTCCGATCCGGGAGACAATCTGGTACATTCCGTTTAGAATCTGTCCGTTGTGCAAAGCCATGGAAATCCTCCATTGTTCATGCACAATCTTCCGTTATCATTTTCCGTTACAAGCTTTGTACGATTATTATTCATATTCCTAATATAATCATAGTCTATGTATTGTCGCCAATCAGATCCAGATAAAGTTCTTCTACTTTCCTTGCAAAAACAGGAACGGAGAAATCCTCTCCAATCTCCAGAGAACGTTTCCGGAAAGAAGCTAAAAGCTCCGGCTGCTCCAGACACAAACATATTTTTTCCATAAACTCATCTTCCGAATGGTATTCCCATCCGTTTTCATTCTCATAAACCACACCGTCCAGACAGGAATCAGCACGGCAGAGCAGGGGAAGACCGGAAGAGATGGCTTCAATATAAGTAAGTCCCTGGGTCTCGCTGGTAGATGCGTTGGTAAAAAGATCCCCCAGCTGATAATATTCACTTACTTCATCAGGAGAAATCATACCGGTAAAGATCACGTTTTCCGACAGATTCAGAGAAGCCGCTTCTTTTCGCAGTTCGTCGCCATAAGGGCCATCCCCCACGATCAGAAGAGTGACCGGCTTATCCCGGAGTACGCTCATAAAGCGTAGCAGTTCTTCACAGTTTTTCTCCTTGGAGAGACGCCCAACAAAAAGAAGGACCAGATTTCCGGATGGAATACCAAGTGCTTTTCTTTTGGCGTTTCGTTCCTCTGTACTTATTTTCTTATGAAATTTACTGCAGGATATTCCGGTAGGAATGACAACCAGCTTTTGGGTCACATGATAATCCAGAAGCAGCTGTTTTACTTTTTCGGTGGGTGTGATGACACAATCTGT
Organism: uncultured bacterium; assembly: GCA_945949875.1. Lineage (GTDB taxonomy): Bacteria > Bacillota > Clostridia > Lachnospirales > Lachnospiraceae > 1XD8-76. The sequence goes on along the minus strand of CAMFGH010000013.1, from coordinate 19,028 downwards.
TATACCGGCAATAAATTTTGAAAAATGCTGCACTGCAAATCGTCCAAGTCTGGCACTGGGACAAAAGTAATGGGTGTAATCTTCATAAACCGTATGGTATGTGTGAACCAAAGGAACATGGAGCTGGTGGGCGACTTTCATAGCCGGATAAAAAGTAGAAAACTCACAGTTGGAGTGAACAATATCCGGATTCCATTTCAGAACTTCCTTTACGATTGGGTGGGAAAGTGTGGTCCGAACCCGCAGCCCGGGATATATGATTCTGGCATTGGAGGAACCCATATAGTAATAGTCCTCATCTATGTAGGAATGAGATGTATTGGATAAAGTTAGTACACGTACCTGGTGTCCCCTTGCTTCCAGACCGCTTTTTAAATTGTTTACAGAAGTTACTACTCCGTTTACAGAGGTGGGATTCCAATCTGTTGTAAGTAAAACCCGCATATAAAAATCCTCTCTTGCAAAGATTAATACGTAAAACGTAAAAAATAAAATGTTAAATAATAAAACGTCAACCAATAAAACGTCAAACATTCCAATAAGCTGACGATGTTTGACAACATACAGTATAAAACAGATGGGGAAATTTTTCTATGTTTTCGGATGGAATTTTTCTATGCTCCTATGTTTGGCAGATTGGGTTTTTTATATTTTCATGTTAGATTTTTTTATAGAAGGGTTCGATTGGTTTGTATTATGTAAAATATTGTGGTACTATGTTGTACATACAGATGTCCACAGACCACGGACGTTTTGGAATTTCAATTATGATAACTACATTGGAGGAAGAGATGAAAAATTTGATGAAAATGTGGAATGATATCAGTCTCATTCTACGAATTTTAGTTGGACTGATCGTGGGTGTTATTCTGGCACTTCTGGTGCCGCAGGCAACGATCATCAGCCTTTTGGGTACACTTTTTGTAGGTGCACTGAAAGCCATTGCACCGATCCTGGTATTTGTTCTGGTTATGAGTTCTCTTACCAATGCGCAGGCGGCAGTTGGTAAACGGTTCCGGACTGTTGTTTTTTTGTATATGCTCAGTACCCTGCTGGCAGCAGTGGCAGCAGTAGTTGCCAGCTTCCTGTTCCCGGTAACCTTAAAGCTTACGGAGGCAGTTGGTGATGCGACACCGCCAAGTGGTATCGGGGAAGTTATGAGCACACTGCTGACCAACATTGTGTCCAATCCGGTTTCTTCTTTGATGAATGCAAACTATATCGGTATTCTGACATGGGCTATCATCTTCGGACTGGCACTTCGTAAAGTGGCATCGGAAGGAACAAAAAATGCCCTGAACCAGATTTCAGGAGCAGTATCCCAGGCAGTAAGATGGATCATCAATCTGGCTCCGTTTGGTATTCTGGGTCTGGTATTTGACTCCGTTTCCACCAATGGACTTTCCATTTTTCAGGACTATGGAAAATTACTGGCAGTACTAGTTGGCTGTATGCTGTTTATCGCACTGGTGATCGATCCGTTTATTGCAGCCATCTGCTTACATAGAAATCCTTATCCGCTGGTATTCCGCTGCTTTAAGGAAAGTGGTGTGACAGCATTCTTTACCAGAAGCTCGGCAGCAAATATTCCGATCAATATGGCACTTTGCGAAAAATTAGGTCTGGATAAGGATATGTATTCCGTATCTATTCCACTGGGAGCTACCATCAACATGGATGGTGCAGCAATCACCATCACTGTCATGACACTGGCAGCAGCACATACCATGGGCATTACAGTGGATATTCCGACAGCGATTATCCTCAGTCTGCTTGCAACCGTGGCAGCATGCGGAGCATCCGGTGTGGCAGGCGGTTCCCTTCTTTTGATTCCAATGGCATGTTCCCTGTTTGGAATATCCAATGACATTGCCATGCAGGTAGTCGGTGTTGGTTTCATTATCGGTGTGGTTCAGGATTCCTTTGAAACAGCCATCAATTCATCCGGTGATGTTCTCTTTGCAGCCACAGCCGAATTCAGAGAGTGGATCAAAGAAGGAAAAGAAGTGAAATTTTAAAGAAAATTGAAGATCGAATTTTACGGAAATAAGAAGAAAATAATGGATTTTAGATATCGATAGGATTATAATATAAAAAAACGAAACGATTCTAAATTTTGACAGAAATTATTTATGTAGGAGAGGAATATGAAAAAAAGCATCGGTGGCAAAATAGCAGTGGTACTTTCCGCACTGGCACTTGTTTTTGTGATTGCAATGGGGCTGAATCTTGCAGCATTAATAGCGATTCGTGATTTTAATAATGATATTTGCAATTACATGGAAATGCAGCAGGTGAAAGGCGAAATTTCTATTGCCTTCCAGGAAGAAAAAGCAGTTCTTGACCGGGTTTATTTTAATCAGACCGGAGAAGAATTTGAAAGCAGAAGATCCAGTATTCTGTCCAGTATGGATATGATAGATGAAAATTTGGAAACACTGGAAGCTGTGTGCCTGCGGGCGGGTGATTCGGAAGCAACTGAACTGTGTGCGGCATGGAAGAATTCTATCCAGGAATTTAACGTGGATGTAAAAGATTTCTTTGAAAAAGTAGAAACCCGTGATTATGTGAATGCAAAAATGCTGATGGACGAGTTTGCTGTTCAGGAAAACCAGATTCAGAGTGCAGAGGATGCGTTTGGTGATTCCATTTATACAAAACAGATGTATTCCAGCAATCATTTAACCATTAAAATCGATGGTACGATTGTATTTGCAGTTGCAGTGACAGTGGTTTTCTTTGTGATTATCTTTGTTGCACTGGTCGTTATTCTGCGCACCGTTGCTGCACCGGCTAAGAGAACGAAAAAGGCACTGGATGGTATTGTTTCCAGAATCCGTAATAATGAAGGCGACCTGACGGAACGTGTTCCGATACAATCCGTGGATGAGATCGGTCAGATGTCCGAGGGTATTAACAGCTTTATTGAAGAATTGCAGCAGATCATGCAGAAACTGAAAGAGGAATCTGTCAATCTGATGGCTTCCGCAGAAATGGTGGAAGAAAAGATCGGCGCATCCAATGAAAGTGCCAATAGTGTATCTGCAACCGCACAGCAGATGTCTGCCAGCATGGAGGAAATTTCCGCAACTCTTGCCAATGTGGCAGAAGGAAATACAAGCATTGTGGCAGATGTTAAGAATATGTCTGATAAGGCATCTGATGGAGCACAGCTTGTGACGGAAATCAAAAAGCGTGCCAATGATATTTATGCAAATACCATCAGTGATAAAGAAGCAACCGGAAAAATGGTGGAAGAAATCCGTGTTTCTCTGCAGGAGGCAGTGGAAGAGAGTAAGAGTGTTGAACGAATTCGCGAACTGACCAACGAAATCCTCAGTATCACCAATCAGACCAATCTGCTTTCCCTTAATGCTTCCATTGAAGCGGCAAGAGCCGGAGAAGCCGGCAGAGGATTTGCAGTGGTTGCCGGAGAAATCAGCCATCTGGCTGATAACAGCCGCGAAACAGCAAATAATATCCAGAGCATCAGTGAAATTGTTACAGCAGCAGTAGTAAAGCTTTCCCAGAGTGCAGAATATGTGCTGAAATTTATTGATGAAAAAGTCATGACAGATTACGATGGATTTGTGAATGTGGTAGGACAGTACGAGAAAGATGCAGACAGCATGAACGTGATTCTTCAGGAGTTTGCAGATAATAGCAGCGCTATCAACAGTACCATGGAAGACATGAGTGAAAGTATTAACAGTGTTTGTACTGCAGTGGAAGAGGATGCCCGCGGTGTTGCTGATGTGGCAGAAAATATGGTTGGACTGGTAGAAGCGATTACACAGATTCGGCATGAAACAGATAATAATCTGCAGATTTCACGGAAACTCAGTGATGAAGTAGAACGATTCAAAAATGTATAAGGATGTATAGATTTCAAAAGACTGCCTTCGGGCAGTCTTTTTTCACCAACTTTTCCGGCTGATTTTCAGACTTCCCCCCCGGGCCCATGGGAGGTTTTTTCAGCTTGCAAAATATATCCCAGGAGCTTCTTTTTATATAGCATGTTTTTCTGCGGATGAACAGCCGGGAGAACTTGTTCCTTTTTACACAGACACTGAGGAAAAAATCCTAAGATTGCTCACTGCAGAACACAAATCCGCGATAAAAGCCGGCATTCCAAACGCGACTACGTCTTGAACGAGTGGAATGCCGGCTTACGTTTTGCTTATCTGCAGTGGCAATCTTTATACGGATTTTTGCCAACAGTGTCTGATGCAAAAAGAACAAGTATCTCCCGGGTGTACAGCTTTGGAAAAATATGCTTTATCGAAAAGAAAGAAGTTCCTGGGATATAAAATATTTTGCCACTGATAAAAACCTCCCATGGGCCCGGGGGGAGTCAGGAAGGCCGGCCGGAAAAGTTGGCAGAAAAAAAGCTGCCCGAAAAAAGTTGGGGGAAAATTATGAATTTCTATAAAGTCTTTTGGAAATCTTCCGATAACATTTATAGAAATGGTAACAAGGAAGTATTATACCCAAGGAGGGGAGATCGTTATGAAGATAAATCCATATATTCAGGTACAGCAGCTTTATAATACGAAGAAAGTGTCTCAGACTAAGAAAACAGCAGCTGTGGGACGTACCGATGGCGTGGAAATTTCCAGCATCGGCAGAGAGATCCAGGTAGCAAAACAGGCTGTTGCAGCAGCACCTGATATCCGTGAAGATATCACAGCTCCGATCAAGGCAGCCGTGGATAAAGGAACTTACGAAGTAAGCGGCGAATCTTTTGCTGAGAAGCTCTGGAAAATCGCAGGAGAATAAACCTCTGTATTTTGATTTGCAGAGAAAACTTCTGAAAGAAAAGAATTTCTGACGGAAAGGAACTTCTGGCAGAAAGAAATTTCCATAATGTATTTATGAGGTGAGTTAAGTGGCCAGTTTGATTGATAATTTGCGGGATATTTTAGATAGAGAAAGCGAAGCATATGAAGAATTGACCACTTTATCCAGAAAGAAAACCCCTGTCATTATCAAGGGGGACTTACCCCAGCTTCAGGCGATCATGGATGAGGAACAGCTTGTAGCTGAGAAGATTAATCACATTGAGAAGGAACGCAGCAATGTGATGAAAGAAATCGCTAAGGTGCTTAACACGGATGTTGAGTCGCTTAAACTAATGGATATGATTCGCGTACTGGAAAGAAGACCGGAAGAACAGCAGAAAATGGCCCAGTGCCATGACCGGTTGAAAACAGCAGTGTATCAGATGAAACAGGTAAATGATCAGAACAAAGGCCTGATTGAAGATGCACTGGAAATGAATCAGTTTGAAATGAATTTGCTGCAAGCGATGAAGTCTGCACCGGAAACTGCTAATTATAACAAAGGTGCCTATAATGACGGAAGCCATATAGGACAGACGCAGGGACGGTTTGACGCGAAGCAGTAACATCCGAGGTGCCAAATATGTCGTTATTAAGTGGAATATACGTAGGAGCAGGGGCTCTCAGAACCGGCTCTGATGCTTTAAATACAGTTGCACATAACTTATCTAATGTGGATACCGCTGCATACACCAGACAGCAGGTGTCCCTTTCTACTCGTCACTATAATGTACTGGCAGGCAGTAACAGTACAGTCTATACCGCAGATATCGGTATGGGTGTTCGTTATGCAGAGGCCAGACAGGTCAGAGATTATTTCCTGGACAAAACCTATCGAAAAGAATCGGGAAGAAGCGCTTTCTATGAAGTGTCCTATACTTCTATGATCCAGCTGGAAGATTTGCTGGGGGAAAGCGGAGATAACAATTTCCAGGAATCCATTTCTGATTTCTGGAAAACCATACAGAATCTTGCCAATGATCCCAGCAGCCCGATTACCCAGGGCTTATTTGTTTCCAAGGCCCAGACCCTGATCGAGCGGGCAACCAATGTGTATGAAAGTGTCTGTGATTATCAGGACAATTTAAATACCCAGGTAAAAAGTGCAGTAGACCAGATCAATAAATATGGACAGAGAATCAAAGAACTAAATGACCAGATCGCTAAAATAGAAATCGGCGGCGTAGAACATGCCAACGATCTTCGGGATGAAAGAAATGCCATTCTGGACGAACTTTCCAAACTATGCGATATCAAATATTCGGAAGATGTGGATACCTATGTTTCTGTTCAGATCGAAGGCGTGGATTTTGTCAAACGGGATACCGTGTATGAGATGGCAATGGATATGGATGAAAATGGTTTTTACACACCATATTGGCCACAGAATGCCAGCTCCTATATCAATGAAACAGGGCAGAGAGTTTACAATGCAGATTCTGCCAGAGTATTTGATCTGCAGAGAGAGATTTCTTCTGATTTAGATACCGACGTGGGCAGGGTAAAAGGGCTGTTACTGGCCCGTGGCGACCATCGCGCCAACTCTGACGACCTGACAACAGAAAATGATCATTACAATAAAAATATCGCCCAGTCCATCTGCATGAACATTCAGGCAGAGTTTGACGGATTGATCAACAACATTGCAAAGGCAGTTAATAAAATCCTGGGAGATGCAGGATATAACGACGGAACAAATAATACCGATAATCTTCTTTTTGTCAGAATCATTCCGGAAAATGATATAGAAGAAGGCTGGCATGTAGGAAATATTGCAGTAAATCCCAACTTTTTACAGCAGCCATCCCTTCTTAAGATGAAAACAGAGGATGGTTCGGTGGATTACACCACAGCTGAAAAATTAAAGGATGCATTTAACACCAAGGACTACAAGCTGAATCCGAACACAACGAAGAAAACAAATTTTATGGAATATTACAGTGATCTGGTAACTCAGATTTCCAATTCCGGTTCCGTTTACGAAGCAATTTACAGTAGCCAGCAGACTACAGTGGAAGAAGCAGCAAACGCCAGGGAACAGATCGTGGGTGTGTCTTCTGATGAAGAACTGCAGTTTATGATCATGTATCAGAATGCATATAATGCAGCCAGCAGATATATCAATACTTTAAACTCTATGCTGGAAAATATGTTGAATGCCTTTGGGGCATAGAGCCATCCGTTTTAGAAGACGGGAAAATGGAGCGAAAAGAGCTCGGATTTCATGGCACGATATGAAATGAGGAAAAAATATGTCATCAACTTTCTTTGGGCTGAGCATTGCCGGTTCCGGTCTCCGGGCAGCCAATGCAGCACTTAACACAACCGCAAATAACATATCGAATTCCGATACACAAGGATACAGCAGACAGCAGGTGGTACAGCAGGCAGCAAATGCACTTCGTACGTTTACCACTTATGGCTGCGCGGGGGCTGGTGTTGAGACCATTGCCATTGAACGTATCCGGGATGAGTTTTACGATACGAAATACCGGGAGAACGAGACCCGTTATGGGGAATACTCAGAAAAGCTGTATTACACCAATATGATCGAGGATTATTTCACAGATGACGGAAAGACCGGATTTAATACTGTTTTTACAGCACTGAAAACGTCTCTTCAGGAAGTGCTCAAAAATGCAGGCAGTTCCACATCAAAGCAGGAATTCATTTCCACCGCTGCGAAACTGACGGAATATTTCAATAATCTTTCTGCCAACATGGAAAATCTGCAGAAGGATGTCAATGCAGAGATTAAGGTAAAAGTAGATGCCATCAATTCTCTGTCTCAGGAAATCGCTTCCATTGATAAACAGATCAATGTGGTAGAATTGACCGGGGCAAAAGCCAATGAACTGCGTGATGAAAGAGATAAGCTGGTGGATGAACTTTCCAAGATCGTGGATGTTTCGGTCTCAGAGACTCCGATCTATGACAGTAACAATCCGGATCGGGAGACAGGTGCCCATCGTTTTATAGTGAGAATCGCCGGTGGACAGATTCTGGTAGACGGAAACGACCGAAATGAACTGGAGGTCAGATCCAGAGAGTCCGATTATAAAGTAAATCAGTCGGATATTGTAGGACTGTATGATATTTACTGGGTCGGTGGTGATCAGTTCAATACCACCAACAGCAGTCTGGGTGGTGAGCTGGCAGGACTTTTGCAGCTCAGGGATGGTAATAATGGAGAGAACTTCAAAGGAACAGTGGCAGAAGTCGACACAACCCATAATACAGCCAAAATCGAAGTGACAGCAGAATATCTGACCGATTTGAATAAATGTAATTTATCTGATAGCGGAAGCATCAATATAGGAAACCAGCTGTTCACTTACAGCGGATGGACCTATTCCATGGAAGTGGATGCAAATGGAAATGCGAAGTATTATTATACCTTCCAGTTGAATGATGATGTAAAAATCTCAGATTCCAAGGTGGGTAGAGAAACCAGTACCGGAAGCACCATTAACTATCAGGGTATTCCGTATTATATGTCCCAGATGAATGAATGGGTGAGGCTGTTCAGCCAGGCCTTTAACAGCATTTTGGAGAGCGGCTATACGGACGATGGTGAAGCCGGAACTCTGATGTTTACCGCAGATTATATTGATGGAACCCAGGGCAAGTTTAAAGGGGAAAATGATGCGGCGGCAAATAATATTGAGGCTATATTCAGCAAAACAACAGCAGAAGGTGTTTACAGTTTGACAAGCACAGAGGATACCTATTACAGACTGACAGCAACCAATGTAAATATCGCAAAAGCACTGACTGCCAATGCAGAGCTTTTAGCTACCAAGAAAGCAGAGTCTGAGACAGATGGGGAATCCCAGTACGATAACATCTCTGCTCTTTCCGGTATGTTTACTGATAAAAAACAGATGAGCTTCCGAGGTTGCGATGCCGGAGAATTCCTGACCTGTCTGCTGGGGGATGTATCCTTAAATGCCAACAGTGCAAAGACATTCTCCACCACCTATGAGACTATGGAAAATACATTGCAGAACCAGAGATTATCTATTTTTGGCGTGGATCAGGATGAAGAGGCCCTGAATCTGGTACAGTATCAGAATTCCTATACACTGGCCTCTAAAATGATTTCCACCTTTGCGGAAATTTATGACAGACTGATTCTGGAAACCGGTGTGTAAACCGATAAGAATCCAGACCGGTGTATCCTGGAAACCGGTATATAGTAAGAAAGGTGATTTTATATGCGTATTACCAACAAAATCATGCAGAACAATTCTCTCACCAATATTAATAATACGAAGGTGGCACAGGATACTCTGAGCAGCCAGATTTCTTCCGGTAAGAAGATCGTGAGACCGTCGGATGATCCTATTGTGGCAATCCGTGCCCTGAGACTTCGTAGTAGTGTGACAGAAATCTCCCAGTATTACAAGAGTAATGTCCCCGACGCGGAAGCCTGGCTGAATACCACAGAGGATGCCATGCAGCAGGTGACGGAAGTTATCACAGATATGTTGAAGCAGTATACAAAGGGTTCCAACGAATATCTGAAATCCTCCGACAGACAGATCATCCTGGAACAGCTTAAGTCCCTTCGGGATGAAGTATATGCTACCGGAGATGCAGATTATGCAGGACGTTATGTGTTCACCGGATATCGCACTGAGACATCTTTGAAATTTACAGAAGATGTGAATATGGCCTATGAAATCACCGAGCAGTTGTCGGCATCGGATTTAAAGATGGGAACTCATGTGAGCACCAGTTTTAAGATGATCGAAAGGGGTGCAGATGGAAATCCGGTGAAGGATACGGATGAGAACGGCAATCCAAAAGTGGATGGAAGTGGCAATCCTGTATATAAGACGAAAGATATAGACCTGATCAACATGCAGGAAGGAACTCAGGATTCCTATAAGGATGTGGTGGAGAATGATATCAAAACCACCGATTACTATCGTATCCGATTGTCCTATTCAGAATGTGATGAAATGGTAGCGGATGGATTTGTACCGACCATCTCCTATGGCTTTAATGAAAATGGCACAGATCCGAAAAAATTTCCTGCCACAGAAACTGCAAAATCAACGGATATTCCCAGCCCATATGATAGAGAATTGACCGGGGATGAAGTTATTTACCTGGCAGACACCGGTGAATTGCTGATTAGTAAAAATGTATATGAAACATTATCTGGATTAAAGGATGACCTTCAGACAGAAAATGTGAACGAAGGTGAAATCCGTGTCACCTATCAGAAATCTTCTTTTAATAAAGGAGATCTAAGACCAGAACATTACTTCTATTGTAAAACACCCGGAGCAGATGGAAAGTTTACAAAAGATGGTGCCAATGCAGCAGATGATGACGATATAGTATATAACCCCACCTATCTTACCAATAATGCAGAAAAACAAATAATTGAATATGACGTTGGATTTAATCAGAGACTGCAGGTAAATACCACAGCAGACGAGTGCTTTGACCCGGCTATCGGCAGAGAAATCGATGATGTAGTCAAGATACTGGAAAATGTGAATCAGATTGAAAATGTGGTAACCACTTTGGAAGGTATGCTGGAAAAATCTTCAGATGCAGATGAAAAGAAAGTCCTGCAGCAACAGCTGGACGCAGCTAATAAAGCATTTACTTATGCAAAAGAGAATCTGCAGAAGGTTTTTGAAAGCGGCATTTCTGTGATGCAGGGATTTTTGGATCAGGTCAATGTGGCAGTGACTAACTGTGGTGCCAGAGGCAGCCGGCTGGAACTGATAAGGACCAGATTATCTTCCCAGCAGACTACCTTTGAAACCCTGAAATCCGATAATGAGGATGCAGACCTGGCGGAAGTAGCAGTGCAGCTGACCAGTGCAGAACTTACCTACGAGGCAGCACTGAAAGCAACCGGAAAGATTATGCAGACCAATCTGATGGATTTCATCTAAGGACTTACCAAACTACATCATATTTTGGCGCAGTTTATAAAGGGATAGAAAAACGTATTTTGGAAAGTATATTTTACAAGAGAAGGAGAAAAAACTATGGTAGTAGAAACCAGAGTGTTCGGAACAATCGATATCAGTGATGAAAAGATCATCACATTTTCAGATGGTATCATTGGATTCCCGGATTTAAAGAAGTTTACATTGATCTATGATGCGGAAAAATCAACTGCAGGAGGTATCAAATGGCTCCAGTCACTGGATGAGCCTGCATTTGCCATGCCGGTTATGGATCCGCTTTATGTGAAGGAATCCTACAATCCAATGGTAGAAGATGAACTGTTAAAACCACTTGGTGATCTGCAACCGGAGGACACTTTTATCATGGTAACGGTTTCTGTGCCAAAGGACATTCACGAAATGAGTGTAAATCTGCAGGCACCTATCGTGATCAATGCAGATAATAAGGCAGCCTGCCAGATCATCGTAGATAATGAATCCGGCGAATATCCGGTGAAGTTTAAGGTATACGACATTTTGCAGGCAAAAAAAGAAAAGGCAGGTGAGTAAGATGCTGGCATTATCCAGAAAGAAAGGGGAAGCCCTGGTGGTGAATAACGACATCGAAATCACCATTTTGGAAATCAAGGGCGATCAGGTAAAAATCGGTATTTCAGCACCCAAAAATGTGCCGATTTATCGAAAAGAAGTATATGTTCAGATTCAGGAAGCAAACAAAGAGTCTATGACCATCCAAAATGCGGATGCTTTGAAGGATCTGTTTTAAAATCAAATTGTGCAGGTGAGAGCCGCCTGAGGGGTATGTGCTGTGAAGTAACAGGACATATCTTCTCAGGCGGTTTTATTTTGCCATTTTTTGTACATACTAGATGGAAGAGTAAAAACAAGGGTGAAAAGGAGAGCCACATGCTGATCGTAAATGGAAAAATACTTACCATGTCGGAGGACAACCGGATATACGAAAAAGGATATCTGGAAATTACAGATGGAAAAATCATAGACGTGGGAGATATGCGCAGGCTGAACTGGCGTGAAAAGAACCAGCAGGATGGTATATTGGATGCCACCAATGCCATTGTGATGCCGGGGCTCATTGATGCCCATTCCCATGTGGGGATTTGTGAAGAGAAGAAAGGTGAGATAGGAGATGACTGCAATGAAGCAACCAATCCTGTGACACCATCTTTGCGGGCGATTGATGCCATCAATCCAATGGATGCTGCTTTTCACGAAGCGATTGCTTCCGGTATCACCGGGGCCATGGTAGGACCGGGAAGTGCCAATGTGATTGGTGGTCAGTTTGTTTTTATAAAGACAGATGGGAGATGCATCGACGAAATGGTTGTAAAACAGCCGGCAGCCATGAAAGCTGCTTTGGGCGAAAATCCAAAAGTGGCTTATGGAGATCAGAATGAGTATCCGGCCACCAGAATGGCCAGTTCAGCGCTATTACGAAAGACCCTGCGCAGAGCAAAGGACTATGACCCTGACAAAGGCTGGGATGCGGATTTGGAAGCCATGCAGAGCGTGATGCGAAAAGAAATCCCACTAAAAGTGCATGTACACAGGGCAGATGATATTCTTACTGCCATCCGTATCGCCCGGGAATTTGATATCAACATTACCTTGGACCATTGCACAGAGGGACACTTGATTGCAGAATATATCAAGGCATCCGGTTATCCGGCCATTGTGGGGCCGGACCTGACATCCAAAAATAAAATCGAAGTGGAAAACATGAGCTTTAAAACCTGTGGCGTACTACAAAAGGCAGGCGTGCTGACTGCCATTACGACAGACCATCCGGTAACACTACTACAGTATTTGCCGATTTGCGCCGGACTGACTGTACGGGCAGGACTGCCCCTGATGGAAGCCTATCGGGCCATCACCATCAATCCGGCTAAAATCTGCGGAGTAGATGACAGACTGGGCTCCCTGGAGGTGGGAAAAGATGCAGATATCGCAATCTTTGATGGAAATCCTATGGAGACCATGACAAAGACACTGTATACGATAATCAATGGGAAGGTGATTTACAAAAAAGAAGATAATAATTATCGTTGATGTGGATAGATAGTCTTAACGTTTGTTCAAATAATGAACCTTCCCCTGCATTTTGGAATCATTGGCTGATTTGGGCTTTTCACCCACTTCTTCATTCAAAAGAGAAGCGATTCCACCACTGAGTTCTCTGGCACAATCCGGGCAATATCTGCCATAACGGATGGAACAGCCGCATTTTTCACATTTCAAGTAATATTTGCTGCCTTCCGGAATCTCAATACGCCCTTTTTTTAAATAAAGCTCAATGATGTCACGATTTACGCCGGTTCCTTTCGCTATCATATGGATAGGGGAGGGACCATTTTCATCCAAGAACAGTTTGATTTTTCCGAAATCATCCAACTCTTCATGTCCACACTTCTCGCAGACATAAGTACCTGCGGAACGATAAGACAGTTTTCCACCGCATTCTTCACAGAAAACAGGCTTGTTGGTACGTAACAGTTTTTCTATTTCAATTCGACCATTGCTCATGATGACTGCCTTTCACTTTATGGATTTTCTCTGACAGTTTTCTCTCTGACGTAAGTATACTACTTGTAAATTCTACAATAGAAAGACGGAAACATCAAGAAAGAATCTGTTTTGTCGTTTTATCATGCTTTTTCACAATATGAATAGAAAATGACATTTGACATTTTATCGGTATACCGATAAAATAGAAACAGGAGGCAGAAGTAATGGATTTTGTTGTTGAATTGAAAAAACAAAAAATGAATATACGAACCTGTTCTATGAAAAGTGGTATTCCATATGCAACCCTTTATCCTATTATAAAAGGCCAGGTTGACATAGGAACATGTGCCTATTATACAGTGGAGAAACTGGCTAAAGTATTAGGTTATCGACCGGATCAAATTGTATATCATAAAGAGGATTTTCAGACATTCAGGAATAATCTACATCACGATATTAAACGAAATGATCTTCAGACTGTGTTAGGTATTATTGAGCATGAGGATGTAGAATATTATCGCCTTCACGGTGACTATATTAAAATGCTGTATCTGGTTGCAACAGTTGATTATATCAGTAAAAAGTATGAGATTCCTTTGTGTGACAAATATGATGAAATCCGTAATATGAAACTGGAAGAGCCATTTTTTGTGGGAGATTCTGCGTTTTTGAATAAGGGCGTAGATTCGGGAATAGAGGAATTTGCAAAGTACAATATTGTGGAAGGGGATTTGTATGATGCGGTCTGAAGGAAAGATAACAAGAGAAAACGCTTTTGATATTATAAAGCAATTTGCGAAAGAATATCGAAAAGAACTTGGTAAGGTCCCTGGTGAAATTGTTATAGTTGGTGGTGGTAGCATTATGCTCAATTACAAATTTCGAGATGCCACACAGGATTTTGATGTAATATTAAAGACAGTGTCTGGCGTTGAAGATGTAATAAAGAAATTTGCAGATCAGAATGGTTTACCTAGAGACTGGATGAATTCGGATTTTGTAAAAACAGTATCATATTCGAATGTTTTATCTGAAGTCTCAAAACATTATTACACATTGAATAATGGTACATTGGAAATTCGTACGGTGTCTGGTGTATATCTGATAGCTATGAAGTTGAGATCTCATCGGGATTATAGGAACGATATCTCGGATGTGATAGGTGTCTTGATGGAGGAGATGGAATCAGGGAATGCAATTTCTTTTGATGACATCCAAAATGCATATATACGGTTGTATAATGACAAATTACCGGATGAACTGACGGAACGTATGAGACAGATTGGTGATATGAGTGTAGATGAACTTAAAACATATTTCGAAAAACAAAATGCGTTAGAACAGGAAATAGGTGGGAAAATAGTAACATATATTAATGAAGGTGCAAATATTAATACACGGAATGTAGAAGATGTTATTGCGAGAATTAAAGAAAAAATGAAAAAAAGTCAAGATACTTAGAAAAAGAAGAGCAAATCATCACTAGAAATTTTCGTCAGAAATTTCGCTACACCTCTAAAGAAATCAAACTTTTTCCCGATATACACTATAGAAAACATTTAACATCGGCACACGGAGGTGAAACGATATGGCAATAGAACCATTAGGAAGCATTATGAGTATGCAGGCACAGCAGGTACAGAAGCCTGTTGTACAGAAAGCAGAACAGGTTAACACGGAAGTTAACCCTGCACAAACACAGTCAAATAACATTGATCCAACTACAGTATCAGTAGCAGCGGTAACAGAAAACGCTGAAACCAATGCAACAGGAACTTACGAAAAAGAGGCTTCTGAGCAGTCAGCAAAACAGCAGAATGAAAAAATCAAGAAAGCAGTAGAACAGCTCAATAAGAATATGAGCCATTCAGAAGCTGTTTTTGGAATTCATGAAGCTACTAATCGTGTAACTATTAAAATCGTAGATAAAGATACCAAAGAAGTCATCAAAGAACTGCCACCGGAAAAAACATTAGATATGATCGCTAAAGTGTGGGAGATGGCCGGTATTCTTGTGGATGAGAAGCGATAGAAATGAGGTTATAACATGACAATTCGAATTACAGGTATGAATTCAGGACTTGATACAGAATCGATTATCCAGGAACTTGCCAGCGCACGTTCTATCAAGGTCCAGTCTATCCAGAAAGCACAGACAAAGCTGAGTTGGAAAATTGATGCGTGGAAGAGCCTGAATACAAAAATATACAGTTTATATACCGACGTTCTCAGTGATATGCGTTTCAGCGGTGCTTATGCCAAGAAGACGACAAAAGTTTCCAACTCCAATGCAGTAAGCGTCATCACAGGAAGTAACGCTGTAAACGGTGTACAGTCTTTGAAAATCAAACAGCTTGCAAAAGCCGGTTATCTGACAGGGGCACAGGTGAAAAATGCGGATGCAAATAATACCGAAGCCATTACTGCAGATACAAAGCTTTCCGATTTGGGAGCTGTTGCCAGCACAGTAGGTGAAGGCGGAGAAAGCAAGTTTAAATTTGACATCAAAGTCGGCGACGGTGAGAAGAAGACACTGGAGTTCGGCGCAGATGCTAAGATATCCGATGTGGTCAGTGCATTAAAGGCAGAGGGTGTAAATGCCAACTTTGATGAGAAAAATGGCCGCTTCTTTGTCAGCTCTACCTCTACCGGTGAAGCATATGATTTTGACATAACTGCAGTAGATGGGGATGATAAATCTCTGAGTACGCTGAAATCTCTGGGATTATATGTGGATCCCAATAATAAGATGAATGATAAGGATGGCAAATATGATGCTACTTTAGCTACCAAAATTGATGGTGCGAATGCAAAAATCGTCTTAAATGGTGCTACCTTTGAATCCGATGATAATTCCTTTGAGATCAATGGCCTGACCTACAATGTATTACAGGTGACAGGCGACGAAGAAGTTACCATTTCCACTGAAAATGATACCAGTGGTATCTATGACATGATCAAGAATTTCCTTACGAAATACAATGAACTGATCAACGAAATGGATAAACTCTACAATGCAGACAGTGCATCCAAATACGAACCCTTAACAGATGAAGAAAAAGATGCCATGTCTGAAAAAGAGATTGAAACCTGGGAAAACAAGATCAAGGATTCTCTTCTCAGAAGAGATTCTACCCTTGGTTCAGTGTCCAGCGCTCTGAAACAGATCATGATGGAAGGCGTTGAGGTCGGTGGAAAGAAAATGTATCTTTCTGATTTCGGTATCGAGACCCTCAGCTACTTTACAGCAGCAGAAAATGAGAAAAATGCTTATCATATCGATGGGGATCCGGATGATGCCAATACAAAGTCAAATGGTGACAAGCTGAAAACTGCGATTGCCAACGACCCGGATACAGTGACTGAATTTTTCTCTGCACTTTCCAAGAATCTGTATGATTCTCTGACCAAACAGATGTCCAGTACGGATTACAGCAGTGCATTTACCGTTTACAACGATAAGGAAATGAAAAAAGAATTATCAGACTATGATAGTAAAATTTCAGATGCACAGGATAAACTGAATGACTATCTGGATAAATGGTATGCGAAGTTTTCCAAGATGGAAACAGCAATGGCTAAGATGCAGTCCAAAACAGATGCCTTAACAAATATGCTGGGCTAAACGTAATCGGCTGAAACGCCTGAAGATATGACCGGCAAACCGGTGAGACAGAGGATATCGATGTCGGCGTGAAATGACATAAATGGAAAATCGGAGGAAAATGATATGGCACCTATGAACCAATATGCGCAATACAATAACAGTAAAATATTGACGGCATCTCCGGCTGAGCTTACACTGATGTTATATGAAGGCGCTATTAAGTTCACCAATATCGCAATTATGGCCATTGAGAAAAATGATATTGAAAAGGCTCATAATAATATCAAACGTGTGGAGAGAATCATTGAGGAATTCCGCAGCACACTGGATCATAAATATCCGGTAGCGGAAGACTTTGATCGGATTTATGTGTATCTCCTTCAGAGACTTTTTGAGGCAAATATCAAAAAAGATAAGGAAATTCTGGAAGAAGTAAACACACATCTCCGCAGTATGCGTGATACTTGGAAAGAAGTAATGGCAGCGAATAAAGCGAAGAAGTTGGGCTAAAATATGGATACATATTTACAGATGTTAAAAGAAAGTCTGGACAAAAAAATAGAGATCCTGAATCAGATATTGCAGTATGAAGAACAACAGCAGGAGATGGTGAAACAGGAAAACTTTGATTACGAAGCCTTTGACAAGAGCGTGAATGAAAAAGTGGTGCTTGTGGACCAGATCGAAGCCCTGGATGATGGATTTGAAAAAGTATATGACCGAATCCGTTCCGAACTGCTTTTAAACAAAGATAAATATGCAGATCAGATACGTGTTCTTCAGAATCAGATTTCTGAAATAACAGAAAAGAATGTTTCGATTCAGGCTTTGGAAAGTCGCGTAAAAATGGCTGTAGACAACCGGGTGAAAAAGGACCGATTGGATCTCCAGCAGCGTCGTAACAGCGGTAAAGCTGCCCAGAGCTATTACTCCAATATGCGCAGGCTGAACTATGTGGATGCGCAGTTTATGGATAGGAAAAAATGATAGATGTTGTGATTGACACTCCCCTTTGCTTTAGCTGAGGGGAGTGTTTGTCTATATTATGTAATGTGAGAAAGGCTCCGGAACCGGAGCTTTTTTCTGTTACAGCAGAATATTCTCAAACAAATCATCCTTGTCATCCTGATCAATACCCAGATATCGTTTCGTGATCTCGAAGGAAGAGTGGTTATAAATTTTCATGAGAAGAGCCGGTGGTGTACCCTTTTTCCAGGCATGATATCCAAAGGTCTTACGGAGAGAATGACAGCTTATTTTATGAGGAATTTTACTCTCATCTGTGGCAAGCTGCAGAATGCGGTGAGCCTGAATTCTGGAAATAGGTTCATTCCGATTGGTATGTGAGATAATGTATTTCTCTGGGTAGATAGGAGTGGATTGCTCGGATAAGATCTGCTCATATTCCTTTAATGCAGCCAGAATGTGTGCGTTGATCAGGATGACTTGCTTTTTCCCTGTCTTTTTCTCCCGCAGGCAGATATGTTTTCTGTAGATCCCAAGATTAAAATCGTATACGTCATCCCAGGTTAATGGCAGTATATCTGAAATTCGCAGGGCAGTATTTAGACCGATCACAATCATCACATAATTGCGAAAATTGGGATGCTTATAACGATAAAAGTCCTTCAATAATTTGATATGTTCCGGGTCACGGATTGGTGAAGCTGAGTTCATGGAATGTCCTCCTTTGTAGTAATTCGATGTATAAAATAGTGAAAAAATAGTGAAAAAATAATGGAAAATAAAGAAAAATATCAAAAGAAAGAATCACAGAAAAAGAATAAATGAACAAAAGAGATTGAGATTTTTTTCTTATGGGAAGTCATAAAGGAAAAGGAGAAAGAGATCACTTCCTCAAGCGTTTCTTATCAACCGTTCTAAAGAAAGTTTTCTTTAACTCCTGTGGTTTATAGAAGAACTGTTTTTCTGACCTGCTTAAACGATTTTCATTCTTCTGGTCATGAAACAAAAGTGTTACCAAATAATACGCAGGTTGTTCGGTAATTTCACCAAAGTCTCCTGATTCATCTATAAATACACTGAGTTCTTTCATTTATTCCTCCAAAACTCTCATAATAGTAAAAAATGGCGGGAAATTCTTCCCGCCTGCGGTGG
>CAMFGH010000012.1 GCA_945949875.1 uncultured bacterium | reverse complement strand
AAAGCAGGAACATAAAAAGCAGGAACATAAAAAGCAGGAACATAAAAAGCAGGAACATAAAAAGCAGGAATATAAAAAACAGGACATATAAAAACAGGAACATAAAAAGCAGGAACATAAAAAGCAGATATATATAAAACGGGGAGAAAAGAATGGACAAATTCGTATTACACAGCGAATATCAGCCCACCGGTGATCAGCCACAGGCCATTAAAGAATTAGTAGACGGATTTAAAGCTGGTAACCAGTTTGAGACACTATTGGGCGTTACCGGATCCGGTAAGACCTTTACCATGGCGAATGTTATTGCAGCACTAAACAAACCGACGCTGGTCATAGCACATAATAAAACACTGGCCGGGCAGCTCTATGGAGAATTCAAGGAGTTCTTCCCGGAGAATGCGGTAGAGTATTTTGTGTCCTATTATGATTATTATCAGCCGGAAGCCTATGTGCCTTCTTCCGATACCTATATTGCGAAAGATTCGTCGATCAATGATGAAATTGATAAGCTTCGATTATCGGCCACAGCCTCCCTTTCGGAAAGAAAAGATGTGATAGTAGTGGCTTCTGTATCCTGCATCTATGGATTGGGAAGCCCGGATGAATATCAGGATCTGATCGTTTCCCTTCGCCCCGGACAGCAGAAGGACCGGGATGAGGTGATCCGGGAACTGATCATGATCCAGTACAATCGAAACGATCTGGATGTGGAAAGGGGAACCTTCCGTGTGCGTGGAGATACTGTAGAGGTTTATCCGGCCCAGGGTGGAGACAGCCTGATCCGGATTGAGTTCTTTGGGGATGAGATCGATCGGATCATGGAGGTGGATCCACTTACCGGAACACCGAAAACATCCCTGAATCATATTGCGATCTTTCCGGCATCCCATTATGTGGTTTCTCAGGAAAAAATCAATGAGGCTTGTGTCAACATAGAGAAAGAACTGGAAGAACGGATTCGGTTTTTTAAGAGCGAAGACAAGCTTCTGGAAGCTCAGCGCATTTCGGAACGTACCAATTTTGATATTGAGATGCTCCGTGAGACAGGATTTTGTTCCGGTATTGAAAATTATTCCAGACACTTGAACGGATTGCCGGCAGGCGCCACACCCTATACACTGATGGATTTCTTCGGTGATGATTTCCTGATTATCATAGATGAGTCCCATATGACCATTCCACAGATTGGAGCCATGTATTCAGGAGACCGTTCCAGGAAAACAACGCTGGTGGATTATGGATTCCGGCTTCCGTCGGCTCTGGATAACAGGCCCCTGAACTTCGGAGAATTTGAAAGTCATATTGACCAGATGTTGTTTGTTTCAGCGACTCCGTCCAAATATGAACAGGAGCATGAACTGCTTCGTACCGAGCAGATCATCAGACCCACCGGACTGCTTGATCCGGAAGTGATTGTCAGACCGGTGGAGGGCCAGATTGACGACCTGCTTTCTGAAATTCGTAAAGAAGTTGAGAAACATAATAAAGTACTTGTAACAACGTTAACCAAACGAATGGCAGAAGACCTGACCGACTATTTAAAGGAAGTAGGGGTCAGGGTAAAATATTTGCACTCGGATGTGGATACACTGGAAAGAGCGCAGATTATTCGTGATATGCGTTTGGATGTGTTTGATGTGCTTGTGGGTATTAACCTGCTGAGGGAAGGACTGGATATTCCGGAAATTTCTCTGGTAGCCATACTGGATGCAGATAAGGAGGGATTCCTTCGTTCAGAAACTTCTTTGATTCAGACCATCGGGCGTGCTGCCCGTAACGCAGAAGGGCATGTTTTGATGTATGCAGATACCATGACGGATTCCATGCGGGCTGCGATTGATGAGACAAGACGTAGACGGAAACTTCAGCAGGAGTATAATGAAGCCCATGGAATCACACCCCAGACCATTAAGAAAGCGGTTCGGGATCTGATCAGCATTTCCAAGACCATTGCAGCAGAAGAAGTGAAGTTTGAAAAGGATCCGGAATCCATGGATTCAAAAGAACTGGAGAAGCTGATTGCAGATGTACAAAAGAAAATGAAGAAGGCAGCAGCGGATCTGGATTTCGAAACAGCAGCCACACTTCGTGACAGGATGATCGAATTGAAAAAGATATATGAGCAAAACAGGAGATGAACAATCATCAAATAAGGATCATGAACAAAAGAATGATCAGAAACGAAAAGAGGAACGAGAGGTAATCATGTCAGAAAATATAAAAATGCGCCCCAAAGAATATATAAAGATCCGCGGTGCAAATGAACATAACTTGAAAGGGATCGATGTGGATATTCCCAGAAATGAATTTGTGGTACTGACAGGTCTGTCAGGTTCCGGGAAGTCATCTCTGGCGTTTGATACCATATATGCAGAGGGACAGAGAAGATATATGGAGTCCTTGTCTTCTTATGCCCGTATGTTTTTAGGCCAGATGGAAAAACCCAATGTGGAAAAGATAGAAGGGCTGTCACCGGCTATTTCCATCGATCAGAAATCCACCAATCGAAATCCCCGTTCCACGGTGGGAACGGTAACGGAGATTTACGACTATTTCCGTCTGCTGTATGCGAGAATCGGGATTCCACACTGTCCGAAATGTGGACGGGAAATCCATAAAACCACGGTGGATGAAATGGTGGATTATATCATGGCCATGGAACAGGGAACCAGGATACAATTGCTGGCACCGGTTGTCCGGGGACGAAAAGGGGAGCACGCAAAAGTACTGGACCGCGCCCGCAGAAGCGGTTATGTCCGCGTCCGTGTGGATGGAAATATGTATGATCTTTCGGAAGAGATCAAACTGGAAAAGAATTTTAAACATAATATAGAAGTGGTAGTTGACAGACTTGTCATAAAGGAGGGGATTGAGAAACGTCTGACGGATTCCCTGGAAAGTGTTCTGGAATTGGCGGATGGTCTGGCAGAAGTGGATGTGATTGGGGGAGACACCTTAAGTTTTTCTCAGAATTTTGCCTGTCCGGATTGTGAAATCAGTATCAGCGAAATCGAACCAAGAAGTTTCTCTTTCAATAATCCTTTCGGTGCCTGCCCGGACTGTTCCGGTCTGGGTTATAAGATGGAATTTGATCCCCGCCTGATGATCCCGGATGAAAAACTGAGCCTGAATGAAGGAGCCATCCAGGTCATGGGCTGGCAGTCCAGCAAAGATAAAGGAAGCTTTAGTAATGCACTACTTCGGGCTCTGGCGGAAAAATTTGATTTCAGCCTGGATACCCCTTATGAGGAACTCTCTCCACAGGTGCGTCATATGCTGATTTATGGAACGAATGGGGTAGAAGTGAACGTGCATTATAAAGGGCAGCGTGGAGAAGGGGTTTATCCCACTGCTTTTCCGGGGCTGATCAAAAATGTGGAGCAGCGTTACCGTGAGACCTATTCGGAAGCATCGAAAGCAGAATATGAAGAATATATGCGGATCACTCCATGTAAATTATGTGGGGGAAGAAGACTGAAGCTGGAGTCTCTGGCGGTTACGGTCTGTGATAAAAATATTTATGAGATTACATCTCTGTCCTTAGGTGACCTGAAAAAATTCCTGGAAGGCATGACACTTACCAAACAGCAGGAGCTGATTGGAAAACAGCTTTTAAAAGAAATTCGTGCCAGAGTGGGATTCCTGAATGATGTGGGGCTGGATTATCTGGCTCTTTCCAGAGCAACATCAACCCTTTCCGGTGGAGAAGCCCAGCGTATCCGTCTGGCTACCCAGATTGGGTCAGGGCTGGTAGGGGTGTGCTATATTCTGGATGAACCAAGCATCGGGCTTCATCAGAGGGATAACGATAAGCTGTTAAAGACCCTTAAGAACCTGAAGGATATGGGTAATACATTGATCGTGGTGGAACATGATGAAGATACCATGTGGGCTGCAGACCATATTGTGGATATCGGTCCGGGGGCCGGCTCTCATGGCGGCGAAGTGGTTGCCCAGGGTACTGCAGAAGAAATCTGCAAGGTTCCGGAGTCCATTACCGGGCAGTACCTGAGTGGGAAACTGAAGATTCCGGTACCGAAGAGCCGCAGGAAACCTACCGGATTTATTACCGTCAAAGGTGCCAGAGAGAACAATCTGAAAAATATTGATGTGGATATTCCGTTGGGAGTCATGACCTGTGTGACCGGGGTATCCGGCTCCGGAAAAAGTTCCCTGGTAAATGAGATTTTATATAAGCATCTGGCAAAGGAACTGAACCGTGCAAGAACCATTGCAGGAGATCATGACGATATCATTGGTCTGGAGCAGCTGGATAAAGTGATCGACATCGACCAGTCTCCCATCGGAAGGACGCCCAGATCCAATCCGGCTACCTATACCGGAGTATTTGACATGATAAGGGATCTGTTTGCAGCAACTGCGGATGCCAAAGCGAAGGGCTACAAGAAAGGTCGTTTCAGCTTTAATGTAAAAGGCGGCCGCTGCGAAGCATGCAGTGGTGATGGTATTATTAAGATTGAAATGCATTTCCTTCCGGACGTATATGTACCTTGTGAAGTATGTGGAGGAAAACGTTATAATAGAGAGACATTGGACGTAAAATATAAAGGAAAAAGTATTTATGATGTGCTGGATATGACGGTGGAAGAAGCGCTGCATTTCTTTGAAAATGTTCCGTCCATTCACCGGAAGATAGAAACCATGTATGATGTGGGACTTTCCTATGTAAAACTGGGCCAGCCATCCACACAGCTTTCCGGTGGGGAAGCCCAGCGTATCAAGCTGGCTACGGAACTGTCCAAACGTAGTACCGGTAAGACCATTTATATTCTGGATGAACCCACCACCGGACTTCATTTTGCAGATGTGCATAAATTAATCGAAATCCTGCACCGGCTTGCAGATGGCGGGAACACCGTAGTGGTGATCGAGCATAATCTTGATGTGATCAAGACTGCAGACTATATTCTGGATATGGGACCGGAAGGGGGCGACGGTGGCGGAACCCTGATCGCCAAAGGCACACCGGAGGAAGTAGCGGAAAATCCTAAATCCTATACCGGAATCTATATTAAGAAAATGCTGGAAAAATCCTGAAAATAGTGGAAAAATCTTGAAATTGTATTCCGGATTTGATATGTTGGAAATAACAAGTTATGTAAATTAGTTCTGACAAGGATGTTTTGCAAAGATATTTGACAAAAATGTTAAAACAAATTGTCGCAAATTTTTGAAAAAGATAAATTACGGGAGGTATTTTATGAAAGCAAAAAAACTGATTGCCACAATTATGGCAACCGTGATGGCAGCCGGAGTCTTTTTTATGCCCCAGGCAGAACTGGAAGTAAATGCTTTTGATAATTGGAACTCAGCAAGAGTCTATACCTATAACAGTGTAAAAGATATTGCGAAAGTAAGCATTTGCACACCACCAAATACAACCAAGGGATATGCAGGTCTTTCCTGGGAACAGATGGAACTGAACATGGGCGTACGAATGAACGTAACACAGAGTGCGTGTGGAAATGAAGCCCGCGTGATGTTCAACCAGAAAGCAGCTTCTCTGGGTGCAAGTGTTGTGAAGATTCTGGATATGGATCTGGAAGCATATATTGACAAGAATGGCTGGCACAATGATATTGATGCAACCAACAGCCCACTTCGAATTGCCATGACACTTCCAAGTGGCTGCGATACCACAAAAGATTATGCGTTTATCAGCATCAAACGAGACGGAAATCTGGAGATTCTGGGAGACCTGGATGGCATGAATAATGATACCATCACTGTGGATTCTGCTTATTTTGATACATGGGCTTTGATCACAGGTCCAAAAGGCGCATTCAACGCATATCGTTTCTTAAGCCCGACAGCAATTGATGACCTTACATTTTCCAACTATACAAAATATGTAGGAACAACCGTATCTGCAGGTGCAGCTTGTCACCAGGTATACTCTATTGGTATGGTAACAGATGCAGCAACCGTACAGAATGTAGTTGGTGGAAAGACGAAAATCGAAATCGTAGATACCGTACCCGGATCGGATGCTCAGGCAATTATTCAGGCTGCAGCGCTGAAAGCAGGTGCCAGAAGCTGGTCTTACTTTGATCTGATTTTGACAAATGGACACAATAACCGTGTGTACCAGACCAGCCAGAAGCTTCGTCTGACTGTAACGGTTCCGTTTGACTATCCGGTATATGCAGACTACGCAGTAGCCATTCTGAACGGAGACGGTTCTGTAACCATCATGAAGGATATTGATATCAATGATAGTACCGTTTCCTTCGATACCAACCAGTTCCGCAACTTTGCGATTCTCTGGGGCGCTAAGGGTACTTTCTAAATGACGTAACTATTCAGAACTACATGAATGGCTTTGAATAGTTATAAAATACTATAAAGTTTTATAGAACTTGATCCGATAATATCATTACAAGGATGTTAAAAGAGCAGGGACGCAGAATGGGATATCTTATTTTGCGTCCTTTTCTGTTTTAAAAATCCTACTGAAGTTTTCCTTTATAAAAAATGTACCCACTGAATTTTGTACTTTATAAAAAACCCCTTTGAAAATCCTCTTTTGTGGTTTATAATATTTTGTATGTTCGAAAATAGCGCTTTCTGCTCTTAAACGGGTTAAGAACAGAATAAAACGGGAATAATCAACATGATATAGATACCACAGAAAGGGGTAAACATATGCAATATACAGACATCGGAATCGATTTGGGTACTGCCAGTATCCTGGTTTACATCAGAGGAAAAGGAGTCGTTTTAAAAGAGCCCTCCGTAGTAGCATTCGATAGAGACACTAACAAAATCAAGGCAATCGGTGAGGATGCCAGATTGATGCTTGGTAGAACACCCGGTAATATCGTGGCAGTAAGACCACTTAGACAGGGTGTTATTTCCGATTACACTGTAACGGAAAAAATGATGAAATATTTCATTCAGAAAGCACTTGGCAAAAGAACCATGAGAAAACCAAGAATTGCTGTCTGCGTACCAAGTGGTGTAACCGAGGTAGAAAAGAAAGCGGTAGAAGATGCTACGTATCAGGCAGGAGCCAGAGAGGTTTCCATTATTGAAGAGCCTATTGCCGCAGCAATCGGTGCAGGCATTGACATTTCCAAACCATGCGGAAATATGATCGTAGATATCGGCGGTGGTACATCAGATATTGCAGTGATTTCTCTGGGCGGAACCGTAGTAAGTGCTTCCGTAAAAATAGCCGGTGATGACTTTGATGAAGCAATTGTTCGTTATATGCGTAAAAAACATAATCTTCTGATTGGTGAAAGAACCGCAGAGGATATTAAAATTAAAATTGGGTCTGCTTTTCATAGAGCAGAGCCGGACTATATGGATGTCAGAGGGCGTAATCTGGTTTCCGGTCTGCCGAATACGATTCGTGTTTCTTCCGAAGAAACAGAAGAAGCGCTGAAAGAGACTACTTCTCAGATCGTAGAAGCCATTCACGGTGTGCTTGAGAAAACTCCACCGGAGCTGGCTGCAGATATTGCGGACCGTGGAATCGTTCTTACCGGCGGCGGCAGTCTGCTTCGTGGACTGGAAGAGCTGATCTGTGATAAGACAGGAATCAACACGATGACAGCAGAAGACCCTATGACAGCAGTAGCAATCGGTACCGGACGTTATGTAGAATTCCTGGCAGGTTACAGAGAGGAATAGAAACGCCACATCCGGAAAGAAAATAGCGCAGAAGGTTAGCAGTAGAGGGTATAGCAGATGGTAAAAGGTTTGTACACTGCCTACACGGGCATGAGAAATGAGCAGAAAAGAATGGACATCATCACCAACAATCTGGCGAACACAGATACCACCGGATTTAAAAAAGAAGGGGTGACGAATCAGGCATTCAGTGATGTTCTGGCATTCCGTATCAAAGACAAAAGTACCCCCGGTGTAGATGCAAAACACATCGGAAGTATGAACCTGGGTGTAAAACTGGGAGAAACCTACAGAGATTTTTCACAGGGAGCCTTTAAGACCACAGATAATACCTTTGACCTGGCACTTTCCGGAGAAGGATTTTTTACCATAGAATTTCAGGACAAAGAAGGTAACACTTCTACCATGTATACCAGAGATGGTAATTTTAACATGACCCAGGATGGCTATCTGGTGACCCAGGATGGCGATTTTGTTCTTGGAGCCAATGGACAGCATATTCAGCTAAATACCACAGCGCAGCAGACCACCATAGACAGACAGGGCAGAATATATCAGGATGGAACCCTGAGGGCTACGCTGCAGATTAATGATTTTGAAGATTATAACTATCTGGAAATGTACGGAGAGAATTTATATACCGAGGTAGAAGGGGCAACGAGAAAGACCCCGGACTGTCAGGTACATCAGGGATTTCTGGAGGCTTCCAATGTGGAGACGGTATCGGAAATGGTCGAAATGATCACGATTACCAGAGCATATGAAGCAAATCAGAAAGTGATACAGGCATATGATGATTCCCTGCAGATTTCCGCAACCCAGATTGGAAGGGTGCAGTAGAGAAGCTGAAATACAGTAGTTAGCAGAATCGGCAGAAAAGCTGAAATACAGTAGACAGCAGAATCGGCAGAAAAGCTGAAATACAGTAGACAGCAGAATCGGCAGAAGAAGCAGGAAACACAGTAGAAAGGGTAGTACATAGGGAGGGAATGACATGGTAAGAAGTTTATGGTCCGCCGCATCCGGGATGCTGGCACAGCAAACCAATGTGGATACAATCGCCAACAATCTGGCCAATGTAAATACAACGGGATATAAATCACAACAGAATCAGTTTAAATCCCTTTTATATCAAAATCTTCAGACGAAAACAACTTCTGCAAATGGAGAGACTAAACCGGTAGGTGCACAGGTGGGACTGGGTGTCCGCAGTGCAGCTATCACGTCCATTTTTGAGCAGGGAGAATTAACTGCTACAGAGAATGACACAGACTTTGCAATTGTGGGTGACGGATTATTTGCAGTAAGAGGAGAAGACGGACAGACTTACTATACCAGAAACGGTAGTTTTGTCTGGGCGATCAATAATAACGGCGGGGTTACCCTTACCAACTCCGATGGACTTCCGGTACTTAGCAGCACCGGTGCACCGATTTCGCTGGGCAGCAACTATATGGCCAGCAGAATCGAAATTGATTCCGATGGTGCAATCTGCTATCCGGACGCTAATAATAATTTGAAACCAATAGGTCCCAGAATCGGTGTCTACCAGTTCCGGAATCCTTCCGGTCTGGAAAGAGAAGGAGACAGCCTATATTCTGTCACAGCAGCCAGTGGTGCTGCTATCAATGAATCCACAGCTACCGGTATTCAGAAAAGCCTGATTCGCCAGGGATATCTGGAAGCATCCAATGTACAGGTGGCAGATGAAATGGTAAATCTGATCGTTGCACAAAGAGCTTACGAACTGAATTCCAAAGCCATCACAACCACCGATACCATGATGGGGCAGGCAAACCAGCTGAAACAATAATTTAACATATAAATCAGCTGAAACAGTAATCTAACGCATAAATCAGCTGAAACAGTAAGTGACCGGATATCCGGCAGGTAAAGCGACAAAAAGAGGATAAATTTGGAGGTACATAAATGGATCTTGGCGGATTATCTTCGAATTATACAAAATATTTGACTTCATCTACAGAGGCTGCATCGAAAATGAATCAGATTTCCGGTGTGGATCAGAAGACTGCTACCGATGATGAGATGATGAATGCCTGCAAGCAGTTTGAGGAATATCTGGTAGAAATGGTCATGGATGAAGTGATGAAGAACGTGGATCTGATGGGCATGGGCGAGGCTTCCACCTCTGCCATATCTACCTCCCAGGATTTCATAAAAGATGGATTGGTTCAGGAAATGGCTTCAAAAATCACAGAATCCGGAAACCTGGGAATTGCCCAGAAGTTGTATGATTCCATGAAAAGGAACTACGATATTCCCGGGACAGAGTAATACAGGAAAAGGTGTTATAACATTCCCAGATCGATAAACAGGGGAATGGAAACGTTTTAGAATGATACAGAATCAGAAATTGGGAAGGGAACAGACAAATAAATATATCTGCGCAGGTGTATTTCTGCTGGTCAGTGTGGTGGCCTTCTGGATCCGGTGGCTTGGAATAGAACACATTACTGCAGATATTGAAACCTGCCTGATTCCATGGTCTGATTCTATGAAAACAGGATATGGTGTGAGCATCCTGTCTACCTACGATGGCGATTATAATATGCCATATGTTACGGTACTTTGGCTGCTCAACTATTTGCCGGGACGTACCATTATCAAAGTAAAGCTTTTTTCGATTTTCTTTGAGTACATGGGCGCGGTAGCCGGAGGACTTATTGTCAGTCACTTCATATCCGGTGAAAAAAAGAACCGCTTTTTTGTTTATGCATACAGTGCACTGCTGCTTTATCCGTCAGCTATTCTGAATGGTGGGTATTGGGGACAGTGCGATTTCATTTATGTCACATTTTTGCTTTATATGATCTATGCGCTGTTGAAGGACAGGCCGGTTCTGGCGATGATCCTTCTGGGTTGTGCGTTTTCTTTTAAACTGCAGGCAGTATTGATTCTGCCTGTGCTGGTTATCTATTATTGGAAAAACAGGCGTTTTTCCCTGCTGCATTTTCTGATTGTTCCGGTGGTGATGGAACTATTATGCATACCGGCGATCCTGGGAGGATGCTCTGTTTTTGTACCGTTTTCTGTCTATCTGAGACAGCTGGGGCGGTATCCATATCTGTATGTCTTCTATCCAAATTTCTGGGCATTTTTCAGAGAAGCTCCATACTATATTTTTTCCAGAGTGGCTCAGTTTGGTATCATTGCGGTACTGGGCGTATTTGCCGTGATGGTAATCCGCAGAACAGAAAAAACAGACGAGAAAAAGTGGCTGCTTTTCCTGTACTGGAGTGTTTTGGTGATGATGTGCTTTCTGCCATGCATGCATGAACGCTATGGCATGCTTCTGGAAGTGATCGCTATTTTATATGCATTTCTGGATCGAAGATGCGGGCTGTACGCGGTTATCATCGGTGCCGGAAGCTATATCGCTTATCTGCAGGTGACCTTTGCCAGGCATATTATCGACGACAGGTGGATCGCCTTTGCCTATCTGCTGTGCCTGGGAATGATGACCTGGCACCTGGTAAAAACCTGGAGAGAACCGGAGGGAGAACTGTTTTTCATCAGAGAAGACCTGAACGTGATATACCGCACCACAAAGGTAGAGAACACAGTGATCGACTTTGTGAACCGGCATCTGTTCCTGATTGCCTATATTCTGCTTACCGTGATCGCTGTCTGGGTCAGAAAACCGATGATAGAATGCATGAGTCCGGATTATCTGCCTAATCTGATTGAGGTGGAAGGAAATCATCACACCACATTCTACATGACAATTATGTCGTTTTTGACATTCTGCATAGAGCATATTTCTTTTTTACAAGAAAAAACTTTGTTTTTCCTGGTGAAGATTCTATGTATCGGCGGAGATATTCTGGCAGCGATGTTGATGCCCCATGTTTGCAAAGTGCTGAGTGGAGAAAGGTATAAACAGGAGAGAGGACTGATCGCATACCTGCTGATGCTGTTTTTGCCCTCGGTATTTTTAAATGGTGTGATCTGGGGGCATCTGGACAGTCTGGCGATTTCTCTGCTTCTGATTGCGTTTATAATCCAGAAAAAAGGCCATGACATGGCGGCCTATATCCTGCTGGGATTTGCATGGGCACTTCTGGGACATTACCTTATTTTTATCGTATTATTTTTTGTATGCTGCCATACGGAGAAAGACCGAAAAGAGCTGAATCTGGGGAACGGACTTCCCATTGTTGTTCTGACGGGAGTTTTAGTCTCTTTTCCTGGAATGTTCTGCGGATATTCCATGATGCAGTGCATGCAGAAACTGTTCTTGTGGGGGACGCCGGAGATATGGATGCTGTATCCCTTTGTGGTTGTACTCATTTTCGGATGCCTGAAGGATGTGAAATGGATACCGGTTATGGCAGTGCTCCAGATGGCGATCATTCTGGATTATGGTACGTTTTTATATGAGAATCCTATCCTGCCTGCCATCGCCATTGTAGTATGCTATGTGGCAGCAGTTGTATTATCAGTGAGGAATTTGATTTGGAAATCGTAAAAGGTTATATAGATCATGTGATATATCGGAGTGGGGAAACGGGCTATACCGTTATGGTGGTCATAACGGATGGGGAAGAGCTGACCTGCGTCGGCAATCTGAGTCATGCAGAGCCCGGCGAAAATCTGGAAATGCACGGAGAATATACAGAACATGCGCTCTATGGAAGACAGTTTAAAGTAGCATCTTTTCAAGTGGTCCCACCGGACGATGCCCTGTCCATGGAACGCTATCTGGGTTCCGGTGCCATTAAGGGGATCGGTCCGGCACTGGCAGCCAGAATCGTGAGAAAATTTGGAGAAGATACATTCCGCATTATGGAGGAGGAACCGGAAAGGCTTTCTGAGATCAAAGGCATTTCCGAAAGAAAAGCCAGGGAAATAGCAGTTCAGATGGAAGAAAAGAAAGACCTTCGTGATGCGATGGTCTTTTTGCAACAGTACGGAATCAGCAATACCCTGGCGGTGAAGATATACAATACATACGGAATGGGGCTTTATGGCGTTATGCGGGAAAACCCCTATAAACTGGCGGAGGATATCTCCGGAATCGGTTTTAAGATAGCGGATGAGATCGCAGGGAAAATAGGCATTCATACCGATTCCGATTACCGGATCCGGAGCGGAATCCTCTATATCCTGCTTCTTGCCTCCGGAGAGGGACATATTTATCTGCCGGAACAGATCCTTCTGAAAAAAGCAGCAGAACTGCTGGGCCTTTCGCCTTCTTCTCTGGAAGGTCAGCTGGAAAATCTGATGATGGACCAGAAAGTGGTGATAAAACCGGGAGAAAATGACC
The DNA here is from genome assembly GCA_945949875.1 of uncultured bacterium. Classification (GTDB taxonomy): domain Bacteria; phylum Bacillota; class Clostridia; order Lachnospirales; family Lachnospiraceae; genus 1XD8-76. The sequence continues at coordinate 31,223 of CAMFGH010000012.1, read as the reverse complement.
GGCTTGTTTATGCATCTACCTACTATTATGCAGAAATGAGCTGTGCACGAATGCTGCTGGATCTCAACGATGCAGTGGGAAATGACAGGGGGCTTCTGCCTTCGGAAGAAAAGTACCAGCTACAGAAAATCCGTTCTTTGGAACAGCAACTGGGAATGGAGCTGGATGAGCTGCAGCGGGAAGCAGTGCTGAAAAGCTTAAACCATGGAGTCTTTATCCTGTCCGGAGGACCGGGAACCGGCAAAACCACTACCATAAATACCATCATCCACTACTTTGAGGGCGAAGGGAATGATATTCTTCTGGCAGCACCCACCGGCCGGGCTGCAAAGCGAATGACAGAAGCCACCGGATACGAAGCCAGAACCATTCACCGCATGCTGGAGATCAACGGAGCGGCAATAGAAGACACCTCCAGAAGGTCGGCCAGGTTTGAACGAAACAGTGAGAATCCCCTGGAAGCGGATGTGGTCATTGTGGATGAAATGTCCATGGTGGATATTTTCCTGTTCCAGGCCCTTTTAAAAGCCATTGCGCCGGGAACCAGGCTGATCATGGTAGGGGATATGGACCAGCTTCCAAGTGTGGGGCCGGGTCAGGTGCTTCATGATCTGATCGCCAGTGATGCCTTCCCTACGGTGATCCTGCAGAGGATTTTCCGGCAGGCAGGAGAAAGTGATATTGTGGTCAATGCCCATAATATCAATCGTGGAGAACACATTCCTCTGGATAATAAAAGCAGGGATTTCTTCTTTCTGGAAAGAAATGACGTAAATGTCATATATAAACATATGGTACAGCTGATTACGGAAAAACTGCCCCGTTATGTGCAGGCAGAGCCAATGGATGTGCAGGTACTTACGCCAATGCGGAAGGGCAGTCTCGGAGCGGAGACGCTGAACCGGATTCTGCAGGAATACATCAATCCTCCATCTCCGGCCAAAAAGGAACACGCGGTGGGGGAAAGCACCTTGTTCCGGGAAGGGGATAAGGTCATGCAGATCAAAAACAATTATCAGCTGGAATGGGAAGTGGTGTCCCGATATAATATTCCCATTGACCGGGGGCTTGGCGTGTTTAACGGTGATGTGGGAATCGTGCGGGAAATCCGTGAGTTTGACAGCAGCCTGGTGGTGGAATTTGACGAACACCGAAGAGTGACATATCCGTTTTCCGGACTGGATGAACTGGAACTGGCATACGCGGTAACCATACACAAATCCCAGGGCTCAGAGTATCCGGCAGTGGTTATGCCGCTTTTGTCGGGACCGAAAATGCTGTTTAACCGGAATCTTCTGTATACTGCAGTGACCAGAGCCCGGGACTGCGTGACAATACTGGGGTCTTCGCAGACAGTTCAGGATATGATTGACAATGTAAATGAAAACAGGAGATATTCTTCTTTGGATATGCGTATCCGGGAGATGCTGTGAGCAAAAAACCATTGAATTTGAAAGGGCAGAATACGCAAGATAAGTTGTCGATATGACCTTGCGCTAATCACTCCGATGAGCCTCAAAGAACAAAAATCGTGTTCAGCAATGGCTTCCACGATTTTAGAGTCTCATCTCCATAGCGCAAAGTCATATTGACAATCTTATCTTGTGTATTCTGCCCATCGATAAGCTGTAAATGATTTTTTGCGCCCAGCATCGTAACAGGCACAAAAGAGAGAAAGAAAAAGAAAAATATGAGAAAAAAGAGAAAAACAATCTGGCGCTGGGTGCGTAAGATATGGTCCTTAACTTTGGACCTTATCTACCCGCCCAGATGTCCTATCTGCGATGAGCTGCTGTTACCCGGCAGACTCATCTGTCCGGAATGTCTTCCGAAATTATCCTATGTAAAAAAACCCCGCTGTCTGATCTGCGGGAAACATATCAACGACCCGGCTTACGAGTATTGTCTGGATTGCCGGAAAAAACCACATTACTATAACAAAGGCAGAGCACTGCTGGAATATCGGAGCATTGCGCCCTCTATGTACCGGTTTAAATATGCGGGAAGACGGGAATATGCCAGATTTTATGGAAGGCAGATCGCATATCATTTAAAAGATGTCATAGAAAAATGGGAGGTGGATGCACTGGTGCCGGTCCCGATCCATCGCAGCAGAAAGGCACAAAGAGGATACAACCAGGCCGAAGTGCTGGCGAAAGAAATCGGATTTTATCTGGGGATACCGGTAGAGACCCATTTGCTGAAACGGGTGAAAAAAACCCTTCCACAAAAACTGCTGGATGACAGGCAAAGGCAAAATAATTTGAAAAACGCTTTCAAAATAGGCCGAAATGATGTAAAATGTAAATCGACTATAGTTATTGATGACATTTATACAACAGGCAGCACAATTGACCATTGTGCCAAGGTGTTAAAACAGCATGGAGTGGAAAGAATATACTATATATCCATAGCGATAGGTCGGGAAGAGATACTGAGTGGAGGACAAGAGAATGAATGTACGTAACTGTAAAAAATGCGGCAGAATATTTAACTATGTGTTAGGCCCTGTTTTATGTCCTGCATGCAAAGATGAGATGGAGCAGGTTTTTCAGAACGTTAAGAAATATGTACATGAACATAAAGGAGCAAATATTCCGGAAGTGGCAGAGGCCTGTGATGTTGATGTACAGCAGATTTATCAGTGGATTCGTGAAGAAAGACTGGAATTTGCAGACGACAGCATGATCGGTATTGCATGCGAACTTTGCGGAACTACGATTAAGTCCGGGCGGTATTGTGATAAATGTAAAGCAGAACTGGCAAATGGTTTGAAAAGCTCCATTACTCCGGCAAAAACCATGGAAGATCCTGTCAGAAAGTCTACAAGAGATGGAAACAGAATGCGTTTCCTGTAGGAAATAATCTTGTAGGAAATAATCCTGTAGAGATTGATTCTGTAGGGATTGCTCCTGTAGGAGAAGAAAGATTGCGGAGAGGCCTGATCAATGATTAATGAAGAAAAAGTGATTTTAATGACTAAAATGCAGGCATACGAAGATGGGGAAGGAAAACGCCACGTTGCCATTGCCAGCTATTTTCGAAGTGATTATCTGGGATTTCAGGTTCTGAAAGCGGTGATCAGTGTGACGATAGCCCTGATCATCATCTATGCTGCCTACATTCTGTATGATCTGGAAAGTTTTATGAAAAACCTGTATCAGATGGATTTAGTAGAATATATCAAAAATTTAGCGAAAAACTACCTGATTATCATGGGGGCATATGCCCTTCTTACGTATGCGGTATATGCGTTTCGCTATGCAAAGGCCAAGAAAAGCTTAAAAGCCTACTACGGTAATCTGAAAAAGCTGAATGCTCTGTATAACAGAGAGGCCTGAAAGGATGAAGTAATGACGCAATTGTTATTGGCAAAAGAGGGGCTTAAAAATTTCATAGGAAAGTATGAAGTATATTTAAAGCCACTCGGAAAGTTTCTTCTGGCGCTGGCTGCGCTGGTGATGATCAACCGTTCTACCGGCTACATGACAAAGATTGATAGTTTTTCAGTTGTTATGGTCGTGGCTCTTATGTGTTCCTTTATGCCGGTGAATTTCATTATTGTGTGTGCAGGGTTGTTTATCTTACTGCACTTCTATGCGCTTTCTCTGGAATGTGCGCTGATAGCAGTTATTCTGTTTCTGCTGCTGGCTTTACTGTATTTCCGTTTTGCACCGAAAGATACATTGGTGGTACTTCTTTTACCCATGTTCTTTTTCCTTAAGATCCCCTATGTGATTCCGATCTGTATGGGACTTCTGGCAACGCCTGCATCGGTAGTTTCTGTAGCATGTGGTGTGATCGTATACTATGTGATTCACTATGTTACCCAGAATGCACAGGCATTGATGGCGCTGAAAACGGAAGAACTGTCTACCCGGTTCCGTTATGTGGTGGATGGACTTCTGAATAACAAAACCATGATCGTGGTAATTGCAGCATTTGCATTTACGCTGATTGTGGTGTATCTGATGAGACGAATGGCCATCGATCATTCCTGGACCATTGCGATCATCGCAGGTGTAATGGTTCAGATGTTGGCACTGCTGTTGGGAAATCTGGTTATGGATACCGATATCGGTATTGTAGGTATTATTTTCGGCAACATTATTGCAGCAGGAATTGCGAAGATAGTGGAATTTTTGACGTTCCATCTGGATTACAGCAGAACGGAGAACGTGCAGTTTGAAGATGATGACTATTACTATTATGTAAAAGCAGTTCCGAAGATCAATGTAAGTAAAACTTCCAGGACAGTGAAAAGGATCAATACGCAAAAGAAAAAAAGAAAAGCATGATACAGTAAACTTTTATAAAAAATAGATCATCTGTATTGTAAAAGAAAAAATGTGTCCGGTCGGCGAAGCAGGCCGGGCATTATTTAAGAGAGAAAAGATAAGGACATAAGAACATGCAAGAGATTTCCACGTATATAGGTGAATATTTGGAATATCTTCATATTCCTACCGTGACATCCATTACAATAACTGATGTGGTAGAGATTATCATCATTACCCTTCTGATTTATGCGATGCTGGTATGGGTGAAGGAGACGCGCGCCTGGGCACTTTTAAAGGGTGTCCTGGTTATTTTGGCGTTCCTTCTGATCGCCGCTTATTTCCAGATGACTACGATTCTGTGGATTGCCACCAGACTGGGTAGTCTGGCCCTGATTGCGATCATTGTGATCCTTCAGCCGGAGCTTCGAAAAGCACTGGAAAATCTGGGGCAGACCAATATCATCTCCAATATCTTCCAGCTGGATGCCCTAAGGACACCTACCACCGGTAATTTTACAGATAAGACAATTAATGAGATCGTAAAGGCCTGTGTAGAGATGGGCAAAGCCAGAACAGGTGCGCTTATTGTAATCGAGCATACCCAGCGGCTCAGTGAATATGAGAGAACCGGAATCGATATAGATGCTATTGTATCAAGTCAGCTTCTGATCAACATTTTTGAGCATAATACACCGTTACATGACGGTGCTATTATTGTGCGGGGTGACCGTGTGGTATCAGCCACCTGTTATCTGCCTCTTTCGGATAATATGGAACTGAGCAAAGAACTGGGCACCAGACATCGTGCCGGTGTGGGGGTATCGGAAGTTACAGATTCCCTGACAGTCATTGTATCGGAAGAGACCGGTAAGATCAGTGTGGCACATCTGGGAAAATTGTACAGAGGATTAACTGCAGAGCAGCTTCGAGAGCAGCTCGCTTCGATTCAGGATAAAGTAACAGAAGAAAAGAAACGTATTATCTGGAAAGGCAGGACAAAAAATGAAGCGAAATAATAATAGCTTTCTCGAAGTGCTGACCAGAAACTGGGGACTTAAAGTAGCTTCTTTCATTTTTGCTGTTGCACTTTGGCTGGTAGTAGTAAATGTAAATGATCCGACCATAAGATACAGCTGGTCCAATATTCCGGTTACCATTGAAAATGGGGATATGATCACCAGTCAGGGAATGATTTATGAAGTACTGGATGGAACGGATGTGGTGTCGAAGGTTACCATTCAGGCACCCAAATCGGTTATCCAGAATATTGATAAATCCGATATCATAGCTACTGCTGATATGAGCAAGTTAAATAGTGTGAATACCATTTCCATTGACTTTTCGGTATCCCGTTACAGCAGTCAGATCAGCAGCATTCGAGGCAGCATCGACAGTGTTAAAGTAAATATTGAAAATATGAAATCCAAATCTCTGGTACTTCAGACCAGCGTGGAAGGTGAAGCACCGGATGGCTATATGGTGGGCAACGTATCGACAGACCAGAACCTGATCCGAATTTCCGGTCCGGAATCCCTGGTTGACCAGATTGAATCTGCAGGCATCAAGGTGGATATGAGTACCTTGTCCGGATTTACCAGCGATATCACTGCCAGCTCCCAGGTACGCCTCTATAATGGCGAGGGAGAAGAAATCACCGGAGGAAACCTAGAAAAACGACCGGAAAATGTTCTGGTTACCATCGAGATCCTTTCCAGGAAGACAGTTCCGATCACCTTTACAACGGATACGGTTCCGGCAGAAGGCTACGGACTCACCGGAGAGATCACAAGCAGTCTGAATTATGTTGAAATCGCCGGACGTAAGAGCGTTCTGAACAATATCGGTGAGATTCAGATTCCGGCAGAAGTACTGGATGTAACCGGAGCTACGGAAGACTTTGAAACTTATGTAAATATCAAAGACTATCTGCCTGAAAATACCCGGGTGGCTGACAGCAGCTTTGATGGAAAAGCACATGTGGTTGTAGGTATTGAACGGGAAACCACGGAAGAATATGAGTTGGATGGAGAAAAAATCCGCATTACAAATGTTCCGGAAGGATATCGCTGTGAAATAGAAAATGTTCCGGAAACTTATACGGTTTCCATTACCGGTATACATTCTGTTGTCAGTGGACTGAATGCGAGAAATCTGGAGGCTACTGTTGACGTGACCGGATGGATGCGGCAGCAGGAAATGACAGAGCTTGTACCGGGTATCTACCATGTGGAACTGACCTTTAACAATCCGGAACATACCCGACTTACCAATCCGGTCTATATGAATCTGGTAGTAGCGGAAGAAGAGTAATTTTGGATTCGTGTTTCTTAAGCAGCTTTTGAGAGGTTGCTTATGGTATGTATATAATAATATGAGAGAAAAATGAGGGCTGAAAAATGGCTAGATTATTTGGAACAGATGGAGTACGTGGTGTGGCAAATGAAGAACTGACGCCGGCTCTTGCAATGCAGCTGGGGCAGGCAGGCGCATACGTACTGACAAAAGAAACAGAGCATAAACCAACGATCATGGTAGGATGCGATACCAGAATCTCCGGGGATATGCTTGCCAATGCATTAATGGCAGGTGCCTGCTCTGTAGGTGCCAACTGTATTTATGTAGGAGTCATTCCCACACCGGCAGTGGCTTATCTGACCAGAAAATATAAAGTGGATGCAGGGGTTGTAATCTCTGCCTCCCATAATCCGGTGGAGTTTAACGGAATCAAGTTCTTCAATGGAGACGGATATAAGCTTCCGGATGAACTGGAAGATGAGATTGAAGATGTCATCAAAAACAATATGGCAGGTATAAAATTTCCTACCGGTCCTGCAGTAGGGAAAATCAAATACCGTACCGATGCCAGAGAAGAATATATCAACCATGCGGTACAGTCTGTGAATGTGGACCTTTCCGGTTTGAAAATTGTAGTAGACTGTGCAGAAGGCGCATCCTACTATACCTCGGTAGAAGCACTTCGGGAACTGGGTGCCAATGTGGTAGCCATCCATAATATGCCGGATGGAACCAATATCAATGCCAATTGTGGCTCCACTCATATGGAAGAGCTGATGGCCAGAGTCGTGTATGAAAAAGCAGATCTGGGTCTTGCCTTTGACGGGGATGCTGACAGACTTCTGGCAGTGGATGAAAAAGGCCAGGTGGTGGACGGAGACCAGATCATGGCGATCGTGGGCAACCATATGAAGAGTCAGGGAAAACTGAAGCTTGACAGCATCGTGGTTACCGTAATGTCCAATCTTGGCTTTACTCTGATGGCAAAAGCCAATGATATCAAAATGGAAGTAACAAAGGTGGGCGATAGATACGTTCTGGAACGCATGAGAGAAATCGGTGCCAATCTGGGCGGTGAGCAGTCCGGACACATCATCTTCCTGGATGAAAATACAACAGGAGATGGACTTTTGAGTGCCCTTCATCTGCTTCAGGTGGTAGTGGAAACAGGAAAGTCTCTTTCAGAGCTGGCCAGCATCATGCAGGTGCTCCCACAGGCCCTTGTAAATGCCAAGGTTGCAAATCATAAGAAGGACCGCTATATGGAATATCCGGAAATCGCATCAGCTATTGCCAAACTGGAAGAAAAATTTGCAGGCGAAGGCAGGGTGCTGATCAGACCAAGCGGAACAGAGCCGTTGGTACGTGTCATGATCGAAGGAAAGGACCAGCAGCAGATCCAGAAAGAAGCTCAGGAGCTGGCAAATCTGATTCAGGATATTATGTTCTGATCATGAAGTATGGCGTGGAGAACTCCGGCTTTTCTTTCTAAGATTAGCCTTGTATGTACAGGTAAATAATGTTATAATTTGGATAGTTAAAGAATATATGAAGAGTAGTATGTTTCACAGAAATACATATCTTTCTTTCATATGAGAAGTATTTCATGCTCAGGGGGTGAGCATATAACGATAAATCGGGAGGTAGCAAGCTATGGTTAGTCAGAAGGTTGTAATTAAAAACCCAACAGGGCTACATCTAAGACCAGCAGGGATCCTATGTAAGGAAGCTATGCAGTTCAAATCTTTAATAACTTTTTCATATCGTGAGAATACAGCGAATGCAAAGAGTGTACTTAGTGTGCTCGGAGCATGTGTAAAGTGCGGAGATGAGATTACGATCAACTGCGAAGGTGAAGATGAAGCGGAAGCCCTGAAAACTTTGGTGGAAGCCATCGAAAGCGGTTTAGGAGAGTAACATATACGCAAAGTAAAGCCCATGTATTCCATGGGCTTATTTTTTGCATTTTGGTTATGAAATGAAGAAAGCATTTATAGAAAAAAGATAATTTTGTGGAGGGAAAGAGCATGTTAAACTACAAGCGTTACAGAAAAAATCCGGTGGTAGACTATCCGGAAAGAGAATGGCCTAATAAGGAAATTGAGAAGGCTCCAATATGGTGTTCTGTTGATCTGAGAGATGGGAACCAGGCTCTGATCGATCCTATGATCGTAGAAGAAAAAATTGAGATGTTCCAGTATTTGTGCAAACTGGGATTCAAGGAAATTGAAATCGGATTTCCGGCAGCCAGCCAGATTGAATTTGATTTCTTAAGACAGCTGATCGACCGCAAAATGATTCCTGATGATGTACTGGTACAGGTTCTGACACAATGCAGAGAGGAGCTCATTGACAGAACCTTTGAATCCATCGAAGGATGTAAACAGGCTGTGGTACATATTTATAATTCCACTTCTACCCTTCAGAGAGATGTGGTTTTTGGCATGGACAGAGAGCAGATCATCGATATCGCTATTCAGGGAACACGAATGGTCAAAGAGCGTGCGGCTAAATTCCCGGGTAAAATCGTTCTGGAATATTCTCCGGAGAGCTTTACCGGAACCGAACTGGACTTTGCACTGGATATCTGCACTGCAGTGCAGGAAGAATGGGGACCAACTCCGGAAAATCCCATGATCATCAATCTGCCATCTACAGTAGAAATGAACACACCAAATGTGTATGCCGATCAGATCGAATGGATGAACAAACACTTTAAAAACCGTGATTCCATCATCCTAAGTGTGCATCCACATAATGACAGGGGTACCGGTGTGGCAAGTACAGAGCTTGCTCTGCTGGCAGGTGCAGATCGTGTAGAAGGAACCCTGTTTGGAAATGGGGAAAGAACCGGTAACGTGGATGTGTTAAACGTTGCTTACAATATGTTCTCCCAGGGAATTGACCCTAAGCTGAATATTGAGCATATCAATGAAATCATTGAATTATATGAAAGATGCTGCAAGATTCCGATTCATCCAAGACACCCCTATGCAGGAAAGCTGGTATTTACTGCATTCTCAGGCTCTCATCAGGATGCCATCAATAAGGGTGTAAAAGCCATGAAGGACAGAAACAGTGAAATCTGGCAGGTGCCATATCTGCCTATCGATCCTGCAGATATCGGAAGAGAATACGAGCCTATCGTGCGTATCAATTCCCAGTCCGGAAAAGGCGGTGTAGCCTTTGTTATGGACACCTACTTTGGATTCAAACTTCCAAAGGGTATGCAGCGTGAGTTCGCTAATGTAATCCAAAGCGTATCTGAAAAACAAGGTGAAGTATCACCTGATCAGGTGATGGAAAACTTCCGCGAAGAATACCTGATGAAGAAAGAGCCTTTGCATTTCCGCCAGCTCCATGTGACAGATATGAGTGGTGAAGTACAGTCTGAATTTGATACAAAGGTTTCCGTTCTGTATACAAAAAATGGCGAGGAAAGAAGATTTGAAGCTATTGGTAACGGCCCTATCGATGCGGTTAAGAGGGGGCTTTCCGAAGATCTGGGCGTAGATATTAAGATCCTGGATTATGAAGAGCACGCTTTACAGAGTGGTTCCAATTCCCAGGCGGCTGCCTATATCCATCTGCTGGATGTAGAGACGGGACGCGTAACCTATGGTGTTGGTGTAAGCTCCAATATTACCAGAGCATCTATCAGAGCGATATTCTCTGCTATGAACAGGCTGGGGCTGGGAGAATGAAATGTATGAAGAAACTGATGCATGTATATGGATTATTAGATATGTTATAAAATAGGGTACAAATCTTTGAAAAAGAATTAGTGGAAGTAGCCTATAAAATAGAAATGTAATTTGAGGTTGTAAAGAATATAATAATGATACAGAAAAGGACTATTTTAGAGAAAAGATAGTCCTTTTTTGACTGAGAAAATGGAATGCTTTATGGCGATTACAATGATGGAGGGTGAAAATGAATGCATTTGCAAAAAGTAAGGAATTGATTGTGGCTGCTTCAAAAAATATTTTTGTTTCATCAGGGTTAGCAAGGAAAGAAAGAAGTGTTTTAAGAGAATTGACAACTTCAAGATTGTTGGAGAAAACAAAGTTTTTTGTAATAATTTCGTCTGACTGATTAAGAATGAAACAGCCATATTTGTGTTTGGAAATATTAATTCCGAAATAGAGCATGATGTTAACCCTTTTTAAAAAGTATTTATCACAGGGGATTCGACTGTGTATTCTCGAAACATAAAACGCCAGGCATTAACTATTAATTTACCAGGAATAGATGAAAAGCTGTTGCCTAGGTCTATTTCAATCTTTCAAAGTTGCACGGATATAGAAAAAAATCCGCAGAACTTTATGTATTATACTAGAGCATATGAGTTCTAAATGTAATTGAAAATTAAGGAAAGGAAAAAGTAAATCCAATCATCCTAAAAAGGATAATTGGATTATACGAGAATTAGTATGATCAAAAAACAGAAAAGAAATGTAAATACAATAGGAAAAGATAATTATGGATTTGACTATTTAAAAGAGAAAGAAATATATTGCTATCTTTGTGGAATAAATAACAAAGAGAAGAAAAAACAAGAGCTTAAAGATGATGAGAAAATGAATACTTATTCTGAATGGGAACAATATATTTGCAAAAAGTATGATAAGTATCCTATCAAAAAATTGAAAGAATTTAGTAGATATTTGAACCAGCGAATCGGAAATTTGGAACCAAGTCAAAATTATCTAAATATCGCTACTCCAATATTAATGACATTAGTTGTTACAGAAGCTTTTAACTTTTTGATTAATTTGGCAATAATTAAGCCAGAAGAACATATTGAATTGTCCATTTTAAATGTGATTCTATTTCTGAGTCTTTTTCTATTATTATGCTTAATTGTAATTTTTATTTTTACATTTTTGGTGATAAAAGTAATAAATCCAATTTGGGAAAATCATACAGAAGAAAAAATGCTTGAGGATTACAAAGAAATAATTGATGGCATGATAGAGGATAAATGCAAAACTATAGTTCTATAGACAGAAATTACATAGTGGGCTAGATAGGTTGATTTGTACCATTGCTGTGACAGCTGTTCCCAACATTTGTCTGAGCAAGATGTTCCTATGATAATGTTTTGGGATTGGAAGGATAATTTTACAAACATTTGAACTGCATGGAAAAATATGATAACTTAATAAGAGTACAATAGATTAGATTTTGAATTGAGAAAGAGTCCACAATGGAGAACCGAATGAGCAAAGAAGTAAATCAAAATCAAAACAATCCCAAAGAGGAAAAAGTATTTTTCTTTCTACTCCTGATTATGATTGCGTCGATTTTGATTTCCTTTGTAAATGCCAGAGGCGCCTCCGATGTGGACTTTTTTATCGGATGGTTGGAAAATGCTGAAAAGTACGGAGTTATACAGGGGTTTGGTGCCAATGCAGATATGTATCCACCCATTTTACCACTGCTCTTATATGTCGTATCTAAGTGCTTGGCTTTCTGTGCGAATCCTCCATTGATGGCGATCCGTGTTACCGTGTTAAGCTTCCTGTTTCTGTCATGTATATGTGGGAAAAAGTTTTGGAAGGATAGCATGGCCGGCGTTCTCGTTTTTCTTGCATTTTTAGTATCCTCGACAGAAGGTTATCTGGACATCATCACATTTCCATTTGGTATATGGGCATTTTCTCAGATGAAAAAAATGGAGCATAAAGTACTTATGGGATTGTCCCTGTGCATTTGGTGCCTGATTAAATATCAGCCGCTGATTATCATGCCGGTTGTAGTATGCCTGTTTATTTCACTGGATATGGATAAGAAAAAGGTGAAAATCGACTGGAAATCCATTATATATATGGGACTTGGTGCGCTGATCCCGTTAGTGCCGATTTTGATCGTATATAAAGATATGTTCTGGGATTCTATTGTGTGTGCATTATCCAGAGACTCCGGAAATGTGGCGCCATATGGACTGAATTTTGGATGGCTGGTGCAGTATGTGTATGAGCGAATGCATGGCATGACGGGAGAAGTACAAATTATTTGGCATACCGAAATGGACAAGCTGTTGGCATTTAAGTATATTTTTTGGATTGCCTTTTTGGGTATTTTGATTCTTACATGTATGGCGAAAAAGAAGGATTACGTACTGTTCTTGAAAGCGTCCCTGGCAATTTATATATTATATTACTTATTTGGAACCAATGTTCATGAAACACATTTATTTGTAGGAGCATTTCTTGCTATTGCATTGTATATGGAAACAAAGACCGACAGACATAAGTGGATGATGATTTACACCATTTTGATCTATAACTGTAATCTACTCATGTTCTATGGTATATTTGGAAAGGTGAGAGAAGAATTCCCAAGGATATTGGGAAATTTTGATCCTACAGTTTTAGTGGCAGTCACAAATGTTATAATAGGTTGCTATATTTGCTATTTGCTTGTACAGGAAATGCGTAAAACTGATATTATTGTCGAGGCTTAATTGATAATACAGAACTATTGGGCGAAATCTCATGAGAAATAAAAGTCGCTTTATGAGAAGTAAAAAATGAAAACATATAATAGACGGAGAAGAGGAAAATGAAAATTTGTAAATGGGAAGAAAAGGTACAAGCCTTTTTAACAAGCCATTTAGAATGGATTGTGCTGATTGTTTTGACGATTTTAGGATGTGTCATCCGATATTTTCCGAGACAATATGTATCGGACGATGCAGCTGATTGTCTTTTGCATTGGTATTCTGATTTTGCTAATTGGGGTGGAGTGCATTTGTTAAAGCAACAGGTGGGTAATTATGCAATAGCTTATCAGGAGTTTCTGTCTGTTATCGTATATATTCCTTTTAATAATGCACTATTCGAGATTAAGATTTTCTCTTGTTTTTTTGATTTGGTTTTAGCCATTGGTGCTGGAGCAATTGTGTATGAAATGAGTGAGTCGATATATCGAAAATGGCAAGCTATATGTTGCTATGGACTGGTTCTTTGTGCACCTGTGGTATTTATCAATTCTTCTATGTGGGCGCAGTGTGACGCCATTTATTCCTCATTTTTGATTTGGTGTTTGTACTTCCTCATCAAAGAAAAATATGTACCAGCATTTTTGATGTATGGATTAGCCTTCTCATTTAAGCTTCAGGCTCTTTTCTTAATGCCATTTTTGTTGTGGTACTGGTTGTACAAGAAACGCTTTTCTATTTTGAACTTTCTCATTGTGCCGATTACCATGATTGTTGTTGATTTGCCTGCAATTATTATGGGACGAGATATTAGAGAGGTGTTTACGGTATACTTTGATCAGGTTGGTAATTCGGAAAGACTATTTGAAAATTATCCTTTGTTTTGGAATCTGTTTTTGGGAACCAATGTGGAAGGGATGTTCGAATATCTGAAAGGCAGTACCATTATATTTACTCTGGTAATGCTGATTTTACTGCTTGTTTTTGCTTATGTGTATGGAAAAAATATGGATCGTTTGCAATGCCTGCTGTTTGCATTCATCACGTTCTATACCATATGTATATTCCTTGCATGTATTCATGACAGGTACATGTTCTTCTGTGAAACATTGATTATTGTGCTGGCTTTCCTGGATTGGAAACTGATAGTACCGGCAGTAACATTGCAAGGACTGATGATTCATATTTATGGAGTTACTTTGGAAGATATGCCAACAAATTTCTCGGTGCTTGCAGCAATTAATTTGGCGGTTTATTTTGGGGTGTTGATTTACTTTGTGTATCAGATAAAAAAGAAGAATGAAACTGTAGTTTAAGGTTAGACATTAGAGAAACCAAGCAAAAGTTTTGCTCGGTTTCTCTAATGTTGATTTAGAACAGCAAAGTTATAACTTAACAAACTCTATTTTATCAAAACCGATTCTGCAATCGTCATTCATCTCAATAGAAAAAGTGGCGCGCTTATTTGCAGGAACTTCTAACTCAATTACCTTTTCATCTCCCTGAATTGGATATTCTTCCCATGTGCTATCATCCAGATAGGTCAGACGGATGATACCCACCTGTTCTGAACCATGATAAAAGGATTCATAGCCTTCTTTTCGTATATCGTAGGGAAAAGAAATACGATAACTACTATCTTCGGCAGTATATTCTGCGCTGTAAAATGTATCGCCTACCCATTCATATCCCGGACTTGTAGGATAATCTACTCCATAGGATCTTCCATGTAACCCTACATCCCCGTCAAAGTGATTCACTTCAGAGAAATAGACTTTCCAGCCTTCACCAAAATCCGCAACCAGTTGATAGTATGGATGATATTTCTCTGGGATGAGTGACAGTCCACCGTGCTCGGTGGCGACCAGTAAATGTTTGTCTGTCAACCGACTGTTCTCGCTTTGCCAGAAATAGGTATCGTAGACTTGGATAGAGCTGTAATCTGCAGCATAGTTAATATAGATTCGGTCCGGATCGAAGCCTCTGGCTTCTTCTGCTGCTCCTGAATTGTTCACAAAAACAACTGTTCCTGAACCCGAATCATTTGCCAATTGCTTTATTGTTTTATAATAATTCATTTCCGGTTTGTTCAGATACTCATATGATTGAGTCCACAATATGGTATTAAGAAGAAGTGAGTAGAATACGATGCCTCCGGAAATTAATAAATATACTTTCTTGCAAGTTTCGCAAAGTGACATTTGACCAGCTATATTCATAAAGGCAGCTAATGCTAAACAAATAAAACCTACCAACCAATACCTGGCACTGGTTATTGTGAAAAATTGAATGATCACACTTACAAGAAAAATAGTGACTAATTCAGCTTGGACCTGTTTTTGCAGATAATAGGAATCCATTCTGTCATTGGTATTGATCAATGGTTGAATGCCTAATACTTTTGAAAAATTCTTTCCGCCCCAGACAACAATGAGAATAAGCAAGATAAATTTCAATACAAAACCGATTCCGTTGGGAGAAAATGGGGAAACTTCCTCTCTTGGAATAACATGTAATATATCTAAAAACTCTAAGACAACATCTCGCATATGATCAAAAAAAGTATCTCTTTGTATCATGGATACAAAGGATGACTTGGTGGAAATGCCTTTGACTTTCTGTAACCATACACCCAAAAAGGTCATAAGAAATGTGGGAAAGATAATTCGCAACCAGTAAAATTGCTTTTCGTCTTCTGCGATGAGACGAATGATTCTGCACAACATGATTACAGCAATGGAAGTGATGAAAACATAGGCCCCACTTGAAGAAGCATTCAAAAATACTAATAGTAGAAAAATCACGCATTGAAGATGATTCCACCATTTGTTACGAAGAGTTTTTGGGACATTCATGATGGCAATAAACCATATAGGCAGTAAAACCTTATAAATATACTGCTCTCCGTTAAAGAATAGCATATTGGCATAATCTAACATACCCCATCCGTAAGGCAATAATAGAAATGCCACAGTCATACAACCGTACTTGATTTTATAGTTCAAACAACTGAATAGTTCTAATATGATTGTAGAAAATAAGATGATATTACATACATTTGCAATCTGAAATGAGGTGACAGTATTCTTAGTTATTCCATATACCAAAAGAGCAATAGTAGAGGCGCAATCCCATTCTCCTGTTGAAACGTACATCCAATCGGGAAGGAACAAGGTTTTGTTCTTCCAAATTTGAGCCATGTGATTATACAATTTTCCTGCATCTGGATCCATGATATAGGGTCTTTTCCATATGACCAAAAACCAAATCAGGATTTCTGAAGCTAGTATTCCAATCCAAATCCAATCATATAGTTCGATATTCTTAAATCGTGTTTCTCGTTTGTCTTTCATGTTATTCATATCATTACTAACTTGTTTTACATTCATTTTCTTTTACTTTTATTCATAGTATAAACCGACTTCCAAGCATGAATTGAAAGTCGGTTTGTAAAAGTTACCATTATTCAAATTTCACAGTTGTACCTTCCTGAGCTACTGCAATGTATGTCTTACCGGTATTTAATACGATTTCGTTGCCGGCTTTATCATAATACTTTGTAGGAGCATAATCAGAAGTCTTTGTCCATGTGATCGGAATACATTTACCTTTTGTGAAGTAGTAACCGGATCTTCCGCTATCGATCATCTGGAATTCTTTGTAATCTTTTGCATCCAGTACTGCAGAATTTGTCATCTGGACGATAACGTTTGCAAAGCTGAGCTGTTCGCCTGTAGCAGCATCAACCTGCTCGATGTTGTGCAGCCATTTTTTGTAAGTGCCTGATTCTTCGTCGTATTCCAGATAAGATTTTGTTACAGGGAATACATCGGATAAATCAATCTTTGTAGCAGTTTTTGCTTCACTGTAATCTTCCAGAGTATTTGGATGAGAAGAATTAGTGAATGTAAAGTGGTTAGGCTCCCAGTATTCGCTTCTATGCTCTTTGGAGTAACCCAGACTGTCAATTGCTTTGGTAAGGTTCTCACCACTGTTGTAAGCGTTGTGTGGTGCAGATTTATCGTTGGAACGGAAGAAGGAATTGCTTCCCGGTGCGCCACCGCCTGTACCAAATTCGGATGTACCGGAGATGTTATCCACATCAGATCTGGTGATTAAGTCTTCCATGTAGAATACACCACCGAAGTGAACGATGATAGCATCCCATTCCAGACCCATGTAAATGTAGTAACGACGACAGCTACGGATGTTACCAATTTTTTCCATATCCTGCCAGCCTTCAATGATAGCCATCTGACGGGAGATGCTGCCTTCTTCCATACATTCGTATAAGACACCTGCATTACCAATGTTGTACTGAGGCTGTGCTTCCGAATCGGTAGGCATCATAACGGCGATTGGTCTGGATTTCGCTGTTTCCTCCGGTACCCAAAGGTTGGTCAGAGAGCTTCTTACATAACCGTCTGCCGGTGGCTCTTCATCATCTACATAAACGTCTTCTGCTTCTTCTGTTTTCTCCTCTTCTTCTGGAATCGCTTCTTCCTGAACAGTGATGCTTTCGATTTCAGAACTTGCGGGCTCTTCTTTGTCTTTTCCGCAACCTGTCAGGCAGATAGCAGTCATAATTCCTGCAATCAGGAGAACTTGCATTCTCTTCATTACATTACCTCTCTTCCTTGTGTTGTTTTACAATAAGTACCTTTATTGTAACATAAGTGACAAAAACAGTCATCAAAAAACACTGTTTTAAATCGAAACATTTTATAAACTTATGCATCCTTACATAATAGAGATGACAGGCAGCATGAAAAAGTTTCTTTCTATAGCAAATTATGTTAGAATAATAAAGATTGGATGAAAGCAATCTTATGGATACCAGATAGATTTCAACGTGGAAAAGTTGAAGATGTATGAGTAAAGTGAATAGAAGTCAAAAGGCGAGGAAAAGGAATATGAAAAAAATCATTGTAACCGGATGCAACGGACAGCTTGGAAGAGCAATCAATCAGATTTATGCAAAAGAAACAGATATAGAACTTGTCAATACGGATGTGTTCCAGGGGGATGGAATCACTCCTTTGGATATTACAAATGTGGATGAGGTATTAAAGCTGGCAAGAGAAGTAAAACCCTATGCCATCATCAACTGTGCAGCCCATACTAATGTAGATAAATGTGAAACAGATGTGGACAATGCATACAAGATCAATGCCATTGGACCTAGGAACTTAAGCATTGCTGCTACAGAAACCGGTGCAAAACTGATGCATGTTTCTACGGACTATGTATTTCCGGGTACGGAAAATAAAGCACTGACAGAGTTTGATGCAGTAGGTCCTACCAGCATGTATGGAAAAACAAAGCTTGCCGGTGAAAATTTCGTAAGGGATTTTGCTCAGAACTATTTTATCATCCGTACTGCATGGCTCTACGGGGATGGAAAGAATTTTGTGAAAACCATGCTGAGACTGGCAGAAACTCATGATCAGGTAGGAGTGGTAAAGGATCAGTTCGGTACTCCTACCAGTGCTGCAGAACTGGCAAAGGCTATCCACTATCTGCTCCCAACAGAGAACTATGGCACCTTCCACGGAACCTGTGAAGGAAGCTGCTCCTGGGCAGACTTTGCATCTGAAATTTTCAGACTGGCCGGAAAAGATACAAAGGTAAATTATATTACCACAGAAGAATTTGGTTCTCCTACTAAGAGGCCTGCTTATTCTATTTTGGATAATTATATGCTCAGACTGACAACAGATTTCAAATTCGCAGACTGGCATGATGCTATTGCAGAATATCTGGGGAAATAACCCTTAAGCCAGATCATACCTGTATAAACTGGTATAAAGCGAAGGATTATATTGAGCAACCAAATGGAATGGGATAAAGGAGCAAACATGTCTATCAGCTATTCTAAAATGAAACACTTATTTCTTCGCCAGAGCTATTTAGATGCCTGGGAAGATTATAGAAGATCTCTTCGTAAGAAATCCTTTATTTATTGGGATTATATTATTCTGACTGCGTCAAATGAAGATCAGGCAGAAGCTTATCGCAGAGAAATGGAATACCGGGTAGAGCACGGTCTTTTGGCGAAAAAGACTCATTATGCTGTACTTCCGGATCCGGACGGAAAACGTGTGGGCTCCGGTGGCGCTACCTTCAATGTGCTGAAATATTTAGTAGAAACAGAAGGCACCGTGGATGTTTTGAAAAAGAGAATCTTAGTCATCCATTCCGGTGGAGATTCCAAACGTGTGCCACAGTATAGTGCCTGCGGAAAGCTGTTTTCTCCGGTACCCAGAGAACTGCCAAATGGTAGACCATCTACGTTGTTTGATGAATTCATGGTAGCTACTGCAGGTATTCCAGGCAGAATGCAGGGCGGTATGCTGGTGATGTCCGGAGATGTACTGCTTTTATTTAATGCACTGCAGATTGATTTACAGTACAGAGGAGCAGCAGCGATTTCCATCAAAGAGCATGTGAGTACCGGAAAGGACCATGGCGTGTTCTTAAATGACGGACATGGTATGGTAAAACGGTTCCTTCATAAGCAGTCGGAACAGCAGCTGGAAAAATGGGGCGCTGTCAATGAACAGGGAAATGTGGACCTGGATACCGGAGCTGTCATGCTGGATCCGGAGCTTTTAGGAGCATTATTCTCTCTGATCAGTACAGATCATATAGTAGATAAAGATAAATTCGATAGCTTTGTGAACGAAAAAGCCCGCATCAGTTTTTACGGGGATTTCCTGTATCCGTTGGCACAGGATTCTACTCTGGAAGAGTTCTATAAAGAAGCACCGGAAGGAAGCTTTTGCGATGAACTGGCAGCCTGTCGTGAGAAAATCTGGGATGCCATTCATGACTTTAGCATGAAAGTAATCTGCCTTGCGCCGGCTGAGTTCATTCATTTTGGAACCACAAGAGAGCTGCTGGATTTGGTGACGAATCTGGTAGAAGATTATGAATTCCTGGATTGGGGCAAACAGATTTGTACCAATCGGGCTGAAGCAACCCATTATGCAGCACATAACAGCTTGATTTCTTCCAGAGCAGTCATAGGAAAAGCTGCCTATTTGGAAGATTCCTATGTTGGGCCGGAAACCCAGGTGGGTGAAAAAGCCATTCTTTCCAATATCAGACTGCAAGGGGAAAATATTCCACCGCAGGTTGTGCTCCATGGCATCAAGTTGAAAAACGGAAAATATACCGTGCGTATTTATGGTATCCATGATAATCCGAAAGGGAAATTGGAAGATAATACAGATTTCCTGTATGGCAAATTGAAGGATATGATGGATTACTATCGTATTTCTGTGCAGGAGATTTGGCCGGATCAGGAAGCCTACCTTTGGTTTGCAAACCTTTATCCTGTTTGCAACACCATGGAAGAAGCAGTGGAGCAGTCTTTACATTTAGTGCAGATGTCTGAGAGAAGAGAGCCAAGTCCATCGGTTGCTAATTGGCTAACCATGGAAAGAACCAGCTTGTATTCTTCTTTTAATCAGGCAGATGTAAGCTACATTTTACCTTGGAGAACAGGCTTAGAAGACCAGATACTGGTACAGAGATTTGTTGAGAAGCTGGAAAATAAGGCGGCCTATGAAGAGGCGCTTTCTGTATTTGGCACAGTGGGCATTGATCAGGTAAAATATGAGATGCTGATGGAACAGGCAGAGAAACGGGAACTGCCTATTCAGGTTCGTATCTATTATGCACTATCCAGATATATGAAAAAGGAAAATAGAGTTTTCCTGGATGGAGAAGAAGAGATTACTTATGATGTGCCGGAGCGACTTTGCTTTGATGCCATTGGAACAGCAATCTATGAAAACAGCAGAAAATATATCAGAGATAATAAAGCTTACCATATAGAAAAAGATCAGGTAGAAGTCAAACTGCCGGTTCGTGTGAACTGGGGTGGCGGCTGGACCGATACCCCACCCTATTGCAATGAGAATGGTGGACTGGTATTAAATGCAGCATTGAAGCTTAATGGTATGCTTCCGGTTCAGGTGGAAGTAAGAAAACTGGAGAAACTTCACATTGAGTTTGCCAGTGAAGACATTGGTGTAGAAGGAATCTGCAGCACCACAGAGGAAATTCGTGACTGCCACAATCCTTATGACTTCTTTGCCCTTCATAAAGCAGCACTCATTGCCTGTGGCGTAGTGCCATTAGAAGGAGAAGAAACCTTAGAAGAAATCTTAAGCCGATTGAGTGGTGGTATCTATCTTTCTACCAAGGTGGTTGGCATACCAAAAGGATCCGGTCTGGGTACAAGCAGTATATTATCCGGAGCCTGTGTAAAGGCTTTACATGAGTTTTTAGGGTTAGACTGCAGTGATAATGCACTGTATGATATTGTGCTCTGCATGGAACAGATTATGAGTACCGGTGGCGGCTGGCAGGATCAGGTTGGTGGCTTGACGAATGGTATTAAGCTTATCACCACAGAAGCAGGTATTGATCAGAATATTCAGGTAGAACATTTGGCAGTGCCGGAACGAGCTATGGCAGAACTGCAGCAAAGATTTGCTTTGATTTACACTGGACAGAGAAGACTTGCCAGAAACCTGCTTCGTGAAGTAGTAGGTAACTATATCGGTGGAAGAACAGAATCTGTGCAGGCACTTTCGGATATGAAACCGGTTGCTATAAAGATGAAGAAAGCCTTGGAAAAAGGTGATATCGATGAACTGGCAGAACTCTTCAATGAACATTGGGAACTGTCAAAGCAGCTGGATATGGGAGCTACCAATACTTGTATTGATCAGATTTTCTTAGCATGCGAAGATCTGATAGATGGCAGGTTCATTGCAGGTGCCGGTGGTGGCGGATTTTTACAGGTAATTCTGAAAAAGGGTATTACCAAAGAGCAATTATCCAGAAGACTACATGAAGTATTCCAGGATAATGGTGTAGATGTCTGGGATAGTGAGTTTATCTAAAGAAAGTTATTATGATGGAATCCATGAAGAAATATCTGAAAACAGAAAAGGGTAAAACTCTGGCAGGAGCAGTCATACTGGCTCTCTTGCCTGTTTTCTATGCGGTTATCAGATGTTTGATGGATGGAAAAGGGATAAGTGATTTATACCTCCCTGCATCCACATGGAATGATGAACTGTTCTATTATAAGTTGACGGAAAATGTGGTGAATTTCGGATATCCTCAGGGGTATTTTGGATTCAATGAAAGCCATGGCTTATACCTTTCTTTTGCAGCCTGGAGTCCTCTTCTTCTGCTGTCATGGGTGATCTGGGGGCTTTTGTTTGGGTGGAATCTTCTGTCTCCGTTTCTTTGTAATATGGCATTTCTGGCAATTGCATTACTTTTATTTGGATTATGGACCAGACCAACCTGGAAACAGATTCTGGCGATAGTCTGCTTATATGGTGCATTTACTCCGATCACCAGATTCACGTTGTCCTGCATTCCGGAAACAGAACTATTTGCTTTGTTGATTCTTTTTCTGGGACTGTCAATAAGCTGTGGGAAGAAATATGATAGAAAAAAAGTAGTGGGAATGTTTGTACTTGTCATGCTTATGACATGGATGCGTCCTTATCTGATTTTGCTGTTTCTGACACCTTATGTGTTGTGGAAGAAAGAGAGAACTTTGAAATGTGAAGGTTCTGATGGAAAGCAAAATAACAGAGTACATCGTGTATCCATAGTGGAAACGGTAACTTTACTGCTTGGATGTGTGACAGTAGCTGTTTACTGGGCTGTAAATCATTTTTTCAGTGCCCCCTATTTGACCGATTTATTTTATACCGATTGGATCAAAACATATTTTACGGATGGGCTGCTTGCCGGGATTAAATATACCTTATGGAAATTGGTAGATTCCCTGCGGACAGTATTTCGGCTGATGGGAGATAACCTGTTTTTCCAGGGACAGCAGGATAGCGCAGCCGGTTGCTATTATCTGATCTTTCTGATGTTGTTTCTGATTTTTCTGCTGAAGGTAGTGATTGGGCTAAAACAGTCTTATAAACAGGAAACAGATGGCAGCTTTTTGCTGGAAGTTCAGATACTTCTTTGCATGGCAGGATTTTTTGTGGCAGACCTTTTGATGTATCGTATTCAGGAGGGCGGCCGGCATACGTTGGTTTATATTGTGGGATGCCTGTTTCTGATTCCGTTTTGGGAGGAAAAAGAGCGCTATAGGATTTCCGGAATCTTATGCATTTTGTTTCTGGTGATTTTAGTTGGACGGGCAGATGTTCCTTATGAATTTGCACTGCCTTATCAGACCGAAGAACATGTGGCAGATCTGGCGCAGCTGGAAAAACAACTGGAGAAGGAAATGCGTTTGACTGCAGATGCTCCAAGCTATGACAACACTGTCATTTGGACGGTATGGGATTCTGTGGACGGACAGACCAGAACCGTTGACTTTGGTGCGTATTATGCAGTGCCTACAGGTTTTGGAATTAATTTGTGTGATGGCGGATATATGGATGCCAATCTGGAACAGCTGCAAAGCCGGTATATCGGAACCACTCCGGGCGGAGCGTTTGAGAAACGTTGTATAGAAGCCGGTGGAAAAAGAATCGGAGTATGTGACAGACTGGTAGTGTATGATATGAGGACGGAATGAGAATGGGCAGAATCGGAATGCTGATAGATTCGTCTGAAAATACCAAAGTAAGAATTGGAATGATACTGAAATAGAATCAGTTGAAAGAAGATTGGAAAGGCTTTATACTAGAAACCAGATAAGTGAAAATTGATAAGTAGTGATTG
The DNA here is from genome assembly GCA_945949875.1 of uncultured bacterium. Classification (GTDB taxonomy): domain Bacteria; phylum Bacillota; class Clostridia; order Lachnospirales; family Lachnospiraceae; genus 1XD8-76. Next base: position 7,481 of record CAMFGH010000012.1, on the reverse strand, counting down.
ATATATACAAATTGATATTTACAAATACGATTCTATGATTTTATAGTCGAGGAGAATGAGTATGAAACTACTGAGCGTGATCGTTCCCTGTTATAACGAAGAAGAAACCGTGGCTGATTTTTATACAGAATTTATTAAGAATAAGCCATTTTTTGAAGAAAAGGATCTGGATTATGAAATCATCTATATTGATGATGGTTCCAAAGATCATACGGTAGATGAGATCAAGAAACTTCATACAATAGATGAAAAAGTGCATATGGTCTCTTTTTCCAGAAATTTTGGGAAAGAGGCTGGTATGTATGCTGGATTTGAACATGCAAAAGGTGACTATGTGGTAACCATGGATGTGGATCTGCAGGATCCACCGTCACTTCTTCCGGAGATGTTTCGTTACATTGAGGAAGAGGGCTATGATTCGGTAGCTACCAGACGTGTAACCAGAAAAGGAGAACCGCCAATCCGCTCTTTCTTTGCCAGAATGTTTTATCGTCTGATGCATAAGATTTCCAAAACAGAGATTGTGGACGGAGCCAGAGATTACAGATTGATGACACGTCAAATGGTGGATGCTATTTTATCCATGAAAGAATATAACCGTTTTACCAAGGGTATTTATGGCTGGGTAGGATTTGAGACCAAATGGCTGGAATTCGAAAATGTGGAAAGACAAAAGGGTACTACTAAGTGGTCTTTTTGGAAACTGCTGATTTATTCCTTAGAAGGAATTATGGCATTTTCCACAGCACCCCTTGCCTTTGCATCCGTTATGGGTATTTTATTCTGCGTGCTTGCATTTATTATGATTATTGCGATTATTGTTAAGACGCTGGTATTTGGAGACCCTACTTCCGGTTGGCCATCCATGATCTGTATTCTTTGCCTGATCAGCGGTGTACAGTTGTTCTGCATGGGAATCATTGGACAGTATTTATCGAAAGCTTATATGGAAGTAAAGAAAAGACCGATTTATATTGCCAAAGAGGAAATTTAGATAAAAATCATTTGAATAATCTGTGCAATATATTTGATATATAAAAGAATGATGATGTGGATAGAACAATGACAACTGCTTCAGAATGTTTGGTAAAAAAAGAACAAACTTCATTTAGAGGGAGACTTAAAGCCTTAAGTCTCCCTGTTTTGGCGTTATTCTTTATTTTACTTCCGGCGTGTATGTATGGGGTAGTTTCTCTGTTTTATTATTGTAAAACCGGTAATACTCCTCTTCCGATGCCGCAATGGAATGACGAAGCAGCTTACTATGAACTGATCAAGACCTGGCTTGGAACCGGTGCATCGAAAGGGTACTGGGGATTTTCCGGAGGACATGCCATTCTTGGAACCGGCGGAGCATGGAGTCCGGCTATTTTGTTTCCATACGCCTTATGGGGAATGATGTTTGGCTGGAATTATAGTTCGGTTGCTGTTGCCAATGTAGTTTTCTTGTGTATCGTAAATGCTTTGGTGCTTTTGATTCTAAAGCCTGACCGGGAGAACATTTTCAGACTTCTTTTACTGGAAGCCCTGTCCAGTCATTTATGGCTGTATATGAATACTATTATGTCGGAAGTACTCCGATATGGTCTGGGAATTCTATTGGCAGCCATGCTTTTGCGTTTGTTATTTGAAGAAGAAAAGAACATAAACAGGCTCTTTGCTTATGTAATAGTGCCGATTTATATATTGATTACGATTCAGATCTATATTTTCTTTGCATTTGCCATTCCGGTTTATGTGTTTGCTATTATGAAGCATAAAAAATGGTGGAAGAAAGTAGTGGTTTCCTTTTTCTCCATGGCAGTTGTGGCAGGTGGAAGCTATTATCTCCTTCATTTGATTTCCAGCAATTATAATATCTACAAAACTGAAATACTGCTTGAGGCATTACAGAAAAAAGATGTGATGGGAGCAATCAGAACATTTCTTTGGATGTTCAAAGTAGGGGTACTGGATCTGTGGAATTGCTTTCGTTCCATGACAGGATATGGTATGTTCCACTGGTTTGTAGCATTCTTGGGGATTATGGTGATTGTACCATTGGCATATCTGTTGTGGTCTTGGTTCCAAAGTGTAATGGGAAAGAGCGGGGATTCTTTACGGAAATCTGCTCTGGGAAAAGATTCTAATTCGGTGCAAAGATCCGATTTGGAGCAGAGTGACGACTGGAAGAAGAATATTGGTTCGGATTTCTGGGAAAAAGACCGGCAGATTTGTCTGACCGTAGCCTATAGCGTGGCAATATTTGTTTTCATGTATATCACGGTATATTCTTTGGAAGCATTTACCTTTTACAGGGGATTGGGAATTGTCGTCCTGTTTTCTCTTGTTTTTGTAGCACAGATGACAGATAGAAAATGGTATATGGCGGGTTTGATTTGTTATGCAATCGGAATGCTGTATGTGCCGAAGAACATGCCGGATTTTAATACAGAACGCTATGTTACGACTGAGACGAGAAAAGAGTGGGATGATTTAGCAGGAAAGCTGGAAAATGCCATGGTGCTTACGCTAGAAGATGGAAAAGACTCAGTAGATGGCAAAGCCACGGAAGAAAGCACTGGTTCGAAAGCCGGGGTAACGCTAGAGGAGCTACGGTGGGAAAACACCGCAGTTTTATATACCATGGAGCCAAAACTAATCTGCAGCATACCGGCAGGCTTTGGTGTGAACTTTGCCATGTATTCAGATGAAATCGTAGCAGATGCCGGATATCTGGTGTTCTCACTGGAAGAAGATGAGAACCTGCGAGGCGACTGGCTGGAACAGTCCTATGAATCTATCTATCTGCAGAATCAGGAACTGTTAGATACGGAGTATTTCATTCAGTATGCGAATGAGGACTATGTGATTTATAAGAAATCACTCCCCTAAAAAATACCCATCCAGAAATTCCATCCGTTTTTCCACATAGTTTAAGAGTGCATTCAAATCCGTTGTATTTCTGCTGTCCGGCCATTTTTCACTATCCCGGGCTAAAGCACCGCTGCAGACCAGTAAATCAGAATACTCCAGAAAAAGATTTTGTATATGCTCCGTGCTTAATGTGTTTTGGCGGTAAGCCGAGTACCTAGACATTAAAATATCATTTGCTCCGGCGATGTTTTCATCAAACAGCTGTTTTAAGCCACTTTCCATATAGATTACACTGGGATCATCGTTAAAAGCAGTATAAAGAACAGAACTGTCATAGATATACTGATCTCCGAAGCTATAGTTCATATCCCAGGGGATGATATAGGTAGTATATGCATTTCGATCTTCCTGGTATCTGGAAAGCATATATGTGTTCTTAAACTGATTATCTGAAGCAGAGGTGGTCTGCAGATAAATATAAAAGTCTGCCACATTTCTTAAATCAAGCAGCTGGGAGAAAAGATTGGCATCCGGTTGCCAGTACCCATAGGTCAGATAGGCGCGCATAGGTTCCCAATACGGCAGAATCTCTTCTGTCTGCTGGTAACCTTTGGGGTAACGCAGACGAATCGGATAACTGACAGCATAACAGTTATCCAGTGTATATTGAAACGCACTTTCAGAAGGTGGATCTTCTGCCAGAATCTTATAGAGAATATCTTTTTCATTTAAGGTCTGTGTGTCTTCATCAATGGGATAAAGGACACCGTATAATCCCAGATATTCGCCATCTAACAGCACCTCGCAATAAGACATATCGGCCCCCTGCTCCTGAAAAGCAGACTCCCCATCCGCCATTTCTTTCCAGAGTTTCAGAGATACCATATCACGCAATTTGGTGCGATCTGTAAACATACTGATCAGCTTCCATTCGGCACTTTCGGGCAGATCAAAGAGAGAAACTGAATGCTTTTTACCACTTTCTTTTAATAGCTTCAGGGCATAGTTTTTCTTCGGGAAAATGGCGGAGGTAGCTCCTCTTTCGTGATAGCACAGGCTATCTGAAAAAGTCTCCATTCTTCCGGAAGAGGGATTGGCATTGAATATCGCAATATCCCCATATACACGGGTCTCGGAGTTGTAATAATAGTTATCCACATCATTTTCATCATAGACAGGGGTTTCTTCATAGGAAGAAGCCATGGAAATAACCGGAAGCCCGGAAATAGTAAGAGAAAGAGGATAATAACAGTCCTCTTTTTGGGCATATAAAGTAAAGATATGGCCGGATTCTATGGCCATAGTTTTATCATTCAGCATCTCATCCGGGGCAAAATAAAGATAATAGTCTTTTGAGTTTAAGGAAAGAGCACCCTGCCAGGAATCGGTATTCATATTTTGGGATAAATAGTACAACCCCGTTTCTTTATCCCACGGAAGATTTAGTCCATTAAAGCGAAGAACTAAATTCTCCGGGACATTCTCTTCCACAGTGGCAGGAGTTCCTTTTAATACAGGCACAGAAAAGAAACTCTCTTTCTGCGAAAAAAACTCAAAGTATCCCAAAAGAAAAAGGAGAAGCACTGTGAGAGCAGCGACGATATATAGTTGTATGTTTTTCTTTTGGTCAAACTTCATGACAGGAAATCCTTTTTATATAAATTAAAAACTACTGTAACTGATAACAATATACCAGATATGTTCCCCCGTGGGAAATTGTAAATTGATCAACCAGTGTGCTGGGATGTCCGGTGTATTCGGTCAAATAAGTCAGGATCGGTGCTATCCGGTCATCCTGCCCATCTGCAACAATAAAATATAATGGGGCTTTCCCAGGCTGGGAGCCTGTCTTTTTGGAATCCACAATATAGCGGTTCCAATTTTCTTTCATATGTGGGCTGGGGGAATACCAGCAGCCGGTAACCAGACTGTTGCGCGGTTGATACAGTGCAGGTGATATAGCACTTCCCCGATAGTAGCCCAGTGATTGTGCCTCTATTAGATAGTGGTTTTCCGGATGGGATAAACAATATCCCTGCAGCTCCGGAAAGCTTTGGACAAATATGGACTGAGCCTGATTCTGTTCTTTTACATATCGATACTGCATCATTCCAGATTTAAAAGATACAAACAAAAACAAAAGGCTACATAATAAAACCATGGCAGATCTTCCCACAGATGACCGTGCATCAGATGAGGGCTTTACTGCTCGGTCATAAAACAAAATACACCCAAGCATCATAACCAGAAGGATAATTTCACACACATACATCGGCATCACTACCCGGGCAAGAACCCGTCCACGATAAAGCAGGTAGGTCCAGGTGATGGTCCGCCCGATAAATAATCCAATGGCAGGAAAGAGATAGGTGAATTCGCGGAAACAAAGAATACTCAGGACCAGAAGAACCCAAAGTACTACAGCAATTCGACTGATCTGCCAATACTCGTCACTAAGATATCCCCGGATGGAAGAAACCACGCAGTTTTTCATATGAACCAAATCAGAGGTTCCACGTTCGGCAACATACTGTTCTTTTGCCAGATCAGCCAGTTCTCTTAGACAATCGGCGGAGAGGTTTTCTTCTAAAATGGTAAAATTACAAAAAGAAAGATATTGGGCCTCGGACACCTGATAACGATCCAAAATGTTTTTGGCAGAGGTATAATCCGGAGTTCCGTAATAATCAAACATTTCTTCCCGGGCAACATTGAAACGCAGATATTCTTTCCACTCGGCAGAATGATAGCCAATATAATTTCCCAGAATGCCTATTACAAGGGCTAGAAGCAGGCTGATCACCGGAATCATACATTGACGGATATAATCTGTTAGAAAGGAATTGGTAAAATATTTTTTGGTGTCAAACCGGGATTTCTCCGTTTTATCGTCCACTTTCGAGATAAAAGTCATCTTATCTGAGAGCATCAAACCAAGAAGGGTGAGCATACCCAGTGGCTGAATCATCAGCATAGCCTGGCGGCGAATAAAAAAGGCTAACATCTCTGATACGAAGAATACCCCCAGGCTTTTTCGGGAATCATCGATCAGATAAAAACAGGCATAACCGGTTGCTGCAAGCAGTGCGGCAGTGGATGTATATTGTAATAGTCCGGTCATATAGAATCCGGAAAAGAGGATTCCAAAATAGAGAGGAAGAGAGAAGGTACCCCATTTTTTCAGAAAAAGGTAACATAAGACTGTATAGCAGAAAATCTGGCACAGAACCAGCATCCACCCATACCAGGCAACGTTTCCGGTGATGCGGTACAAAAGCATCAGGAGAAGGCAGAGCAAATAATTAACATGGGTGGTATGTGCCTCCGGAGATCCGGTCAAGATGCCGGAAAGAATCTCGGAAATATAACGGTCATCATTGGTTTCAAAAATGATGCCGGTTTTGGTATAGATTAACAGAATCCAAAATCCCGCTATGATAAGAGATAGGAATATGATACATTTCTTTTTTACGTCGTTATTCAATATATTTTTCATCAAAATCTCCGAACAAGATTCCTTGTATAGAAGGAATAATCTATAACACAAAAGGCTGTTTCTTAGCGAAACAGCCTCATGGTCGCTTTCTTCTATTTTGACGCTAAACGGCTTTTAAATCAAGTCGTATTTTATCAGCAATTCTGGCAATGTATTCGCTGTTGGTCGGGCGACCTTTTCCGCAACCAACAGAATAGCCAAACAGTTCTTCAAAGGTGTCGATATTGCCTCTGGACCAGGATACTTCGATGGCATTTCGAATCGCTCTTTCTACCTTCTGATCCGTGGTTTTGAAGTGCTTGGCAACAGTCGGATATAAGAGTTTTGTTACACTGCTGACGATTTCCATATCTTTTCCTGATAGAATAATGGCATCACGCAGATAGTGATAGCCTTTTAAGTGGGCAGGCACCCCCATATCCAGCATGATTTTCGTGACATACTTTTCCAGTTCAACACTGTTCATTTCTTTCAGATCCATAATAAAATCCCCCTTTTTACCTGTAGATCCCTCGTCTGTCATACAATTACAGACAAATAAAATTGTTTCAAGTTGTTAAGTACTGTAAAAAATCCGTTTTTACAAGAGTAATCCTACAGTATTTGTCGGAGAATGAAAAGATACGAAAAGATACGAATTTTTTGAAAAAGTGCGAAATTATTTTCACAGATAATTTCGCACTTTATAAGATGAATCATAATTATAGATGGAAACCATAAACCTCATACGTGCCACCATTGGAGACGGTAAAAGATTCTTCGTAAGTGGCTGCAGCCCCCCGCCATTCTTCAAAGTAGGCAAGTACAGCTTCTTTTTGATAAACCAGATCCGGTGATACGACCAGATAAATATCCATATTCTGAGGAGCATACTCAGCGATGCGGTCATATAATACCGGGGCACCGGAATACCAGCAACCGGTAATCAGGGAATTACGGGGATGAAATGGCTTTGCAGCATAAGCACTTCCACGGTAATAAAGCAGTGTACCGGCATCCAGAAAATAGTGATTTTCCAGATGGCTATCACAATAATCAATCAGATCAGCAAAACCTGTATTATAGATTTTATCGGATTGGTTCTGAGGTTTGATAGTAGTATTCTGTTTTTTCAGAATCTAAAGGCTAC
>CAMFGH010000011.1 GCA_945949875.1 uncultured bacterium | reverse complement strand
CAGATTGTAGCACCTGTCAGAAATTTTTGTGATGGGAAAACAGGAATCGGAACCATGATCTGTATGGTAGCTGTTTACTTTGTGATGGCAGGATTGATGGGACTGAAATGGGGACTACTTTATAAAATGACAGGTTCTGTCTGGATGGGAGTGGGAGATCATATTTTTAATAACGTGATCGCATCCAATCTGATCCATGTGGTGACCGGAAGTTGTGTAGACGAATTCCTTCTGCTACGAATTGTGCTTGCACAGCTTTTGTCCTTTGGAATCGTTGTCTGGCTGTATCATAGGATAGAACAGATTGACACCAAAGCTATCATACATACTCTGCAGGAAAGAACTTTCTGCTATCAAAAAAGTGCCTGAAAAGGCACTTTTTTGTTATCCAATGTGTCGTAAAACCCTAAAACCCCTTGCTTTAGCTGTGGGGAGTGTCAAACCTGTGTATTGATACCGTTTAAATTAATATGTTCATTTTCCTCCATGGGAATGATCAAACATTTCTGTCCCCCAATGATTTCAGATTTAATCTGGGATGCTTTTTCCGGCTTTACACGGAGGATCACATCATATTTTTTAGCTGGTTCTTCGTATTCATCCTGATCCGGAAAGCTTTTCTGAATCAGCTCTTTCTGTAACTCCTGAACCTGAAGTCGCAGGGTTTCTTCTTCCTTGATCCTGGCATTTTTTTCCAATGCTTTTGTATCAATTAAATTCTGGACTTCCGGCATGGACTGTGAAAATTCTTTGTTTACATCTTCCCGAATCTGTCTGGCTGTATCGCCAAGGATACCGTTTTCTGTAAGCACTTCATCTACCACTTCCTCTGTTAACAGAGTAGGTCCGGTTTCTTCCATCAGAAATTCTTCTTCCGGAATCAGCTTGTCCTGAAGACTTTCCTGAATCTGCAAAAGAAGCTCCTCGTTGTCATCCTCTCCCGGACCAAGAGCCCGTTTTACAATGGAATGGAAAGTCTGCTGTTGTTCTGTGGCAGTACGTTTGCGTCCACATCCCAAAGCATCTTCGATAAAATCAGGATGGGAATCCTTTGGATCTTTTATGTAATAGATCAGGGAGTGGATATCTGTGCTTCGGTCAGAGAAAGCCGGAAAAACAAATCCCACATCCGGAGCACCTACCACCCAGTCACGGATCCGGGCACCGATTCGATTCTCGTCCTCACGATACCCAAGTCCCGGCTTGGAAAGACAAACCGGACAGATGGCACAAAGCAGATATTCATAGACCTCTTCGGATTCATCCAGTTTCTGATTGTCGGAAGTTTTGGTCATCACATCATAAGCATCACGGAACAGTAAAATCAAATAGTTGCCGGGAAATTCATAATGTTCAATGATCAGGTCATAGAACCGATCCAGCAAGTCTTCATTTTTTAGTTCACTGGCCCGAAGCCCCATTAAAAACTGCTGCTTTCCGCCGGGAGCTTCTTCCTGAAGGGAATATTCCAGCTGCAGAAGGTTATTTCCTACATTTCCGGAAAGACATTTTCTGGCGATATCCAGATATTTATAAAATTCATCATCCTCCAGATTCAGAAAGGTCTCAGACAGCTTTACTACTTTATTCCGATTCGCATCCACATAGCATCCGCACATTCTGGTAATCGTGCAGTCTGTTTTAGACAGGCGCTTTTTGAGTTCCAATATATCTTTTTTCGTCATAGGATTTTCAACCTCCAAGATTATATTTTCATATGAGTTCGTTTTTATGTGGTTTCTCGAAAAGAGTACCTTGTTATCATACCATAACAGTGACCCGAAATGTATTTAATTTCAAAATTTATATTGGAAAATATGGTAAATATGTGATGGGCATTTACTTTACTTATAAGGTCAGATATGCTATGATTCCCTTTGAAAATACATAAAAGACAACGATTTGCGGTTTTTTTCATAACCGTTTTCAGAGAAAATATCATACCCTGAGAAACGTTGCAAAAACAAGGATGGGAGAACAAAAAAATGAAGTGTCCAAAATGTCAGACAGAAAACAAACCGACAGCAAAATTTTGTGTGGGTTGTGGAACGAATTTGACTGTATTCCAGCAGACAGCTGCACCGGAACAACCGACCGTTACCCCGAACCCGATACCGACTCCGGCACCAACTCCGGCACCGGCACCGACTCCGGTACCTGTACCGCCTGTTGATGAGGAACGCACGGTTGTGATCAATAGTGCATCAAACAGCAATGTATGCAGTTGTGGAGCACCATTAAAACTGGGTGCAAAATTTTGCAGCGTATGTGGTAAAGTAGTAAGCCCGATTTCCGGTATACAGGATTCCGATGACACATTACGTCCAAATAATAATATTCCTCCGGTACAGCCGGTACCTCCAGTGAAAACGGTAAAACCGGTACAACCAGTAAAACCGGCACAGCCTGTAAATCAGATGCCACCTGTAAGTCCGGTTCCGCCGGTTAAGCCGATCAAACCGGATAAAGATATGGCATCCGGGAAAAAGAAAAAATCCAATGGTCCACTGATCGTAACGCTCATTATTTTAAGTATTATTACCATTTTGATTGTGGTTTTTCTGGCAAAAGTGGTACTTACCATGAAAGATAATGACTGTTCCTTTACCGAAGCAATCGACGTGATTTTCGATGGCGACGATAAGGATAGTTCCGATAGTAAAAAGGATGATTCCGAGGATGAAGAGGAAGCTGATGCAGATGAAGAAGATGCTATCGTAGCACCGATTACAGAGGAAGAACTGGAACCGGCAAACAAACTGGTAGAAACAGCAAAAGAGCAGATCGGAAATGGAGAATATGATAATGGATTTTCTACATTGGATAATGCTCTTAGTATGTATGGAGACCTTTATGTAAAATATGAAGGCTCAGACGAATCTCAGGAAGCAATCCAGCAAAGCTGTGATACTGCCTTTGAACTTTATAAGAGTGGTGTATACAGCCGTGGCGACCAGATGGTGAATCAGTCCTTACAAAAAGGTTTATTTACACAGATCAAAACAGATTCAGATCGTGCAAAAGGTACTGCTGATAAAATGGCAGCAGACTATGAAATTACTCTGGAAACTTCAGATCTGGATGAATTCCTGGAACAGTCCAAAGAGGGACTCAGACAGCGTTACATCGCAGAATACGATGCACTGGTTGCAGAATGGTCCCGTACCACAGCATGGAACCTGGCAGACAGCGCTGAATCGGACGGACTGTTTGATCAGAATGATCTGGACGATCCTCTGAGACTTCGCTGGTGTTATGCATATGCCGGAATCACTCGTAAAGAAGTGGAGGAAGATCTGGCAGCCGGTAAGATAACCAATGCACAGGCTGCACAGACTCTGGAGGGCATCATCGCAGAATGCGATTATAATCCGGCACTTATTCTGGACTGTGCAAATAAATATACAGCAGCCGGACAGTCAGCCGACTATCTGTACAATACATATAACATTATTCATGATCTGATTTATAATGCACAGAATCTGGATATCGGATATGATGTCAGTCTGGACAAAGAACCGGGTAAAGAACAGTTCTGGTACTTCAATGATTTTGAGGCAGATCCTCAGCTCAGCAGCTATAATGGAGTGACAACATCTACCCGTCAGTCAATCAGAAGTAATGTGGCATTATAATCAGATATGGGACATAATATGAATTTTAACTTCAATTTTAATTTTCTTAAAGAAAAAAAACAATCAAGTCGACGACTTTCAAAAAAGAAAAAGCAGCGTTTGCTGCTTTTTCTGTGTGCAGTTGCATCAGCCACTGTTTTATTAACCGTTCTTGTTATTTTTGTGATCCTGGAGCTTGGTGGAAAAACAGAACAGGAAACGGTGATAGTGGAAGAAGAGGATATACCGGAAGAAGAGGACATTCCGGATGATGTTGCAGAAGAAGAACCGGAACCGGAGAAACCGGCCAAGAACTACCCGGCACCGGAATACCCATTTCAGGTAGAAGAGGTCGTTGTGGAAGTACCGGATCTTTCCCAGGAATACAGTATTGCCTGGGTCAGTGATCTGCATATGGTGACCGATACCGAGGCAAGTGAGGATATTGCAGAAGAATTTATTCCGGTAATTCTGGAACGTTACGAAGGACTGTCTGTAACAGAAGATGGCGTCCATGCCCGGGAACTGTGGCCGGAGGTTGTGAAATTTCTGAATTATGGGGAATATGATGGCATCATTTTCGGTGGAGATATGATGGATTACTACAGTCCTCAAAATATGGAAGTTTTTCAGGAAGAGTATGGAAAACTGGATGAAGATGTGCCGGTTATGTATATCCGGGCAGATCATGATTATGGAGCATTTTATGGTGGAGACAAGTTTGGAGAAACGGAAGCCTACGAGGCTCATAAACTGATAGACGGTGATGACCTGGAGGATAAATATCTGGATTTCGGTGAGTTTCGGATTGTGGGTGTCAATGGCTCTACTAAGGATATGGGGCAGGAACAGCTGGATATCATGAAGGAACAGTTTGATTCCGGAGTACCTATTATTGTGGCAACTCATGTTCCTTATGCTTCGAAAGTGGATGACTCTCTGGCTGAACTATCCATGCAGGTACGTAATACGATATATTACTGGTCCAAAGAGGGTGACCGGTTTTATCCCAATGATACGACCAATGAGTTTATCCATATGATCCGGGACGAGGGCTCTCCGGTTGTACAGGTGCTGGCAGGACATCTGCATGCATCCTGGGACGGAGAAATGAGAGAAGGACTTCCGGAACATATTTTTGCACCTGCTTTTACCGGGACACTGGGAGTGATTCATGTGATACCGGAAGGGGCAGAAGTGACCAGACCCGTGAAAATCGGAACAGATGAGAGTAGCGAAGAAACATCCGAAAGCACAAAAAGTATCAGTGATACCGGTGTGGAAAAAGAAGAAACTACAAAAGAGGAGTCAGTAAAAGAAGAACCTGCAAAAGAAGAAACTACAAAAGAGGAATCTGAAAAGAAGAAAACCGAACAAGGAAATTCGGATAAAGAAACCACTTCAAAAGTAGATGGCATCATTGGAAATGATACATCGAAAAAATCGAAAGAGGAGATCGAGTAAGTCTGCAACAAATTAAGGCGGTGTTCCAAATGGATAAGAGAAATCTTACATTTGAAACATCGCCTTTTTCATGGAAACTTATTAGAAAGTTACCTGCATTACATCATAAACAATATCATTAGTTACGCTGAATTTGTAAATACATGGTTTGGTAGTAGCTCTCAGCACGGTAGTATAGTAAGCTCCATCAAAATAGGAAATGTAATATGGAGCACCATCATTTCCGAACTTCTTATTCAGGTCTTCATAGTTCCCTTTTCCGAAATCTGCCAGAGATTTTGCCCGGACAATGGTTGCATGGCTCTGATCGTAGGCTGTATCAGAGGAAACAGTTAAATAGAAGTAGTTCTGAATCGGAACCACCTGAACCATTCCACCGATATTTGCAGGAACCGGATAAGCAGCAGTTACTGCCAGGGTATTTTTATTTGCCACATAGATACAGGAATCATCCACGCATGGAAGATAAATGTTGTTTCCGTCAATAGTAAAGGAACGGACATATTTGCCATATAACTGAGGAACACTCAGAATCTTTACCAGACTCACTTCCAGGGTATTTGGTTTTCTACTGAACAGATACATCTGGCCGGTCATGGAACTCCACACATAAAAGGTGCCGCTGGCTTCATCATAGACCGCATAATGTGGACGAACGCCAATCTGTTCAAAGGTTTGCAGCTCCAGAAAGCCTTCTGCAGTTTTCTGGTAGGTTTTTACACGATGATTTTCGGTGTCTGTTACCAGATAAACGATACCGTCACTGGCAATGGAATGTGGCAGGGCCAGATCATTGGCCATAACCTTCCAGTCCTTTATGGTTGTTCCCACGCCTTTGCTGTAAATGACCTGATTATGGTAACTGTCGGTAATATAATAGGTATCCCCGATTTTAGCAACCTCAGTAGGAACTCTCAGCTCCTTATAAGTATTGCTGTATGCAGGGAAAAAAGTGCCTGCTTCGGTTTGAAGTGCATTTCCGATGTTCAAGAACATTGCTGCGGAAAGAGTAAGTGCAAGTGCACTCTTAAAAAGTGAAAGCTTTTTCATGGTCGTATCCTTTCTGTCATTTCCTGTTTTTCCCAGATAATAACAGTATATCACGGAGCGGATGATAATAAAATACATAAAAAAATTTTAGCGTGATAAAGTAAAAGTATATAAAAATGAAGAAAAATAGGTTATACTAAAGTAGATTATGTGTCAAAAAAGGTTATAAAAGACAGAAAAAGGTGTTTTTATGAAAATCCCATTTTGGAATGAGCATAAATCGAAGGGATTTCCGGTAGAGGCAGCCTGCTGCAATCATATCGGCAAAAAAAGAAAAAATAATGAAGATAATTTTTTCTTTCAGGGACAGATACTGCCGATGGAAAATGAAGGACTTTCCGGAAAGGCATTCTATTGGAAAGGAAATTCGAAAAAAGGCGTTTCTCTGGCTGTTTTTGATGGTATGGGCGGAGAAGCAGATGGAGAGATTGCCTCCTATCTGGCGGCTCATACTTTTTCCAAAATGCAAAACGATGAAATGCCGGAAGCTTTTCTGAAAAAGACGGTATTGGGGATGAATCAGGCTGTCTTTGAAGAGTCTCAGAAAAGATTCTGCTCCATGGGTTCCACAACAGTCATTTTATATATAAAAGATGAAAAAGTATTTGTATGCAATGTGGGAGACAGCAAAGCGTTTCTGGCGGGAGAAGAACTGGTACAGTTATCCAAAGATCATACCGATGAAGCCTTTTTAAGAGAGCATGGGATTACAGACAGAAAGCCTGTACTCAGCCAATATCTTGGCGCAGACCCGGAAGAACTTATGTTAGAGCCTTTTTTTATGGAAAAGGAAATAGAAAGAGGAGATTGTTTTTTACTATGCAGCGATGGTCTTACTGATATGCTTTCAGGAGAGCAGATTCTTCACATACTGCGTGAAGAGGATTCTGCAAAAGCCTGTGCAGAGCATTTGGTACAGGAAGCATTAGATCATGGTGGATACGATAATATTACCGTAATGGTTGTAAAAATGAAGTAAGAAGGAGAGAAGCAGATGCAGGAAATCAATACATGGCCGGGGTGGGAATGCGTCAGACAATTGGGCGCAGGAAGCTATGGAAAGGTTTTTGAGATACGTAAGGAAGAAGCCGGAGTAACTTATACAGCGGCTTTAAAGGTGATTTCGATTCCGGCTTCACAGAATGAAATCGATACCGGATATGATGAAGGATGGTATTCAGACGAGCAGAGTGCCACTGCATATTTTCAGAATCAGGTCGCAGAGATGACAAAAGAGTTTGAACTGATGTCCAGCCTGAAGGGGTATACCAATATCGTATCCTATGAAGACCATATGATCATGGAGCGGAAGGATACAATGGGATGGGATATCCTTATTCGAATGGAACTTCTCACACCCTTGCCGGCCTATGTAAGGGAACATCCGCTTACAGAAGATAAAGTAATACAAATGGGATGCGATATCTGTTCCGCACTGGAAGTGTGCCAGAAGCAGTCGCAGCCGATCTTACATAGAGATATCAAACAGGCAAATATCATGGTAAACCATACTGGTGACTTTAAGCTGGGTGACTTTGGAATTGCCAGAACAATGGAAGGAACCAATTCGGCCCATTCCACTAAAGGAACCTATGATTATATGGCACCGGAGGTATACTTTGGACGGGGATACGGAATCCAGGCAGATATTTACTCTCTGGGTATGGTGTTGTACCGACAGCTGAATAATAACAGAAATCCGTTTCTGCCTACCGAGGGAGCTATCAGTGCATCCATCCAGGAAGAAGCCAGAAACAAACGACTGGATGGTAATCCGGTGCCGGAACCATTATATGGAAATCCGCTGTTGAAAACAGCTGTTTTAACAGCAATACACCCGGATCCGACCAGGCGTTTTCAGACACCGATGGCATTCCGCAAGGCTTTGGAAAGAGCAAGAGACTATAAATCCGGCGGAAATAGTGTACCCTTTATTCAAAATACAGCCCCCATGGGAACCGGTGCGCGGACGCAGAGCCAGACCGGAGCACCTTCCATACTGGGAACAGCCGGAACTGCATCGGGATATAATCAAGCAGGAAGCGCATCGGGATACAATCAAACAGGAACCGCATCAGGATACAATCCGGCAGGAACTGCATCGGGATATAATCGGAATGGAGAGCCTCCGAAGAAAAAAAATAAGGCAGTGCTCATTGTCATCATTATACTGGTTGTCATCGGACTGCTGATGGTTGCAGTAATTGCCCTTGCAGTAGCATCCGGAAAAAAACAGGAGCAGGAAAAAACCACTTCCAGGGAGAAAATAGAGGAAACACAAGAAGAACCGGCAGAGGAAGAAACAGAAGAACCGGTAAAAGTAGAAGAACCGGAAGAGGGTACGACAAAGGACCCGGAAACAGAAAACCCGGAAACAGAGAACCCCTCGGATACTGCCGAACAGGTAAGCCGGGAAGAACTTTTAAACCAGGAGGCTGATTACAATGCTTTTCTGGAAATGTGTTATGTGGACGGAGATTACTGGTCTGACTGGACAGATGCCGGTATGCTGTTCAAATTTGCACTTAGTTCCGTGGAATCGGAAGAAGACGAGAGCGGAAAAAATTATTATGTAATGGATGATGGTTCCTATGGAGTGGTGCTCCAGAAGGATGATTTCGATCCGGTCTATTCCTTTGTGGATGGAGATGGCACCACATTTTCATGGGTATGGACTACTGAGGATGATCAGAATGTCACCTATTTCGGCATATATAAGTCAGATGACATTGGAACTGCCGGTGGATGTTTTGAATACACGAAACTGTTAGGAAGACCATTATCCTCGTTCATGGAGAAGTATGTTCCGGGAAAAACAGCATATTTCGGAGATGCTGATTTTGTGGATTTCAGTAATGGATATTACTATTTCCCGTCTTACTATGATGAAGAATATGACGGGGAACTGTATATGTATCTGGTGGATGTAAATGAAAGCGAGGATATGGAAATCTCCATTTGCTATACCGGAAAAACTCTTCAGGATGCGTGTATTTCCGAGATACTCATTACCAGAACCAAATGGTAAACAGGGGAAGTTTATTTGAGTCAGAGTATAAAAATATGCAAAGTCCTGCATTGGGGGAGAAATACGGGACTTGGAAGGAAAAGTGTATGAAAATATGTTTTGGTTGTATGGCAGGGATTCCGGATCATGTGACAGAGTGTCCGTACTGTGGTTTTCAGCTGTCTTCTTACAGGCAGAGTGAAAACGGACTGAAGCCGGGAATCGTCCTGAACAAGAAATACCTGATTGGACGTGTTTTAGGAGAAGGCGGTTTTGGCATTACCTATATGTCATATGACATGAACAGCCATAAAAAGTTTGCTGTGAAAGAATACTATCCATCTATGTTTGTACATAGAGATAACCGGGTAGATGAAAAAACGGTGCAGCCCATATCGAAATCCACCATTTCCGATTTTAAGGAGGGGATGGAGAGATATGTAAAGGAAGCAGAAATCTTATCCAGATTTTTTCATCTGCCGGGAATCGTCAGCGTAAAGGACTTTTTCTATGAAAATGGAACTGCCTACATAGCCATGGAATATGTGGAAGGTATTTCTCTGAAAGAATACTTAAAACGAAGAGGGGACAAAATAGCCTGGGATGAAATGCTTGGAATCATGCAGCCGCTGTTACAATCCATGTCAGTGATCCATGAAGCGCAGATTATACACCGGGATATCAGTCCGGACAATATTATGGTTGGAAACGACGGGAAAATAACCCTGATCGATTTTGGTGCAGCCAGGCTGGTTTCCGGAAAGGAAGACAAGAGTAAAACGGTAGTATTAAAACATGGCTATGCGCCGATTGAGCAGTATGACAGCAGAGGAAATCAGGGACCATGGACAGACATTTACAGCCTGTGTGCTACCATGTATAAAATGCTGACAGGAAAGGTACCCTGTGAGGCATCTTCCCGGATGGCCGGTACCGAACTGCTGCCTCCGAAAAGGTTAAACAGAAAGGTTCCGAAATATCTTAGCAGGGCAATCATGAAAGGGCTGGAGATTAATGCAAATGACAGATTCCAGACCGTTTCTGAATTATATGATGAACTGTACAGTACGAGAAAAGAGAGAAGAGCCAGAGCAATCCGGAAATTTTTGAAGCGGCTGCTCTCCATTGTTCTCATCATCTTTTTGGCAGTGGTCATATTTACAGGATGCCTTCTTTATTTTGCTTATAAGTCGGGGATGTAGAAGACCTGAAAGCAGGGAAGTAAAGATGATTTTTTGTGCAGAATTTTGCAGAAAGCAGACGGATTGGCATGAATATTGAATATTTGGGGTTATGTGAAAACGGACTGGTTCGCAAAGTGAATCAGGATGCCGTTTTATTGAAAATAAATGAATATGCCGGGCTATTTGTTGTCGCAGACGGGATGGGCGGACATTCAAACGGTGAGATAGCCAGTAAGATGATCATTCAGTCCATGGAAATGTGGTGGAATCAGTTCTCGGAAGAGAAGTATCAATGTGATTTTAAACAGATGATATGCTCCATTCAGTCTTCACTGGAAGAGGTCAATAAGGTGATTTTTCATACCTACAATCAGGGCTCTGTATGCGGTTCTACTCTGCTTGTACTGCTTTTATATAAAAATAGATATGCAGTTATCCATGCAGGAGACAGCCGGGCCTATTTGCTAAAAAGTGATTTTAGGTGTATAACGGTAGATGATGTATGGGAAAATCAGCCGGGACTGAGAGCCGAGGATAGAAATAACAAAGCACATCCAAATTATGGTCATCTTACCAATGCTCTGGGGATTTTTGAAAAACTGAAAGTGAGTATTCAGGCAGGGCAGTTGTGCCAGGATATGCTTTTTCTGCTTTGCAGTGACGGACTGTACAAGATGTGCGATGAAAAAAAAATAGAAGACAGTATGCAGCATATTTTAAACAATGATTCTATGCAGTTAAAGGCCCGTGAACTGAAAGATGTGGTATATGCAAACGGTGCCAGAGACAATATATCAATGGTAATGGTCAAACTGAATGGAATGAGGAGTAACCATTGATGCATAGTTATTGTTTTGATAAAATAATATGAAAAGAAAATGTAAAACAAAGGAGGAAAAAAATGTTTTGTGAAAATTGTGGCACACAGCTCGAGGATGGAGCCCTGTTTTGTCCTGAGTGTGGTGCAAGACTAGCAGAAGCTGAACAGCCGATTCCTATGCCGACTGCTCAGGAGGATGATGAAAAAACAGTTATGGTGAGGGTGGCACCACAGGATCAGTCAGAAGATACCGTAATACCATCACAGGTTGAAACACCATCGCAGCCGGAAGAACCGGTGTATAATGCTCCCGTGCAGAATACAGAGGAGGCTTCGCCGGCTCAGGGCACAGTATTTTGTCCACAGTGTGGTGCAGCAAACAATTCACAGGATGCCTTCTGTTTATCCTGCGGGGCAGCATTAAACGGGGCAGCACCGGCACCGGGACAGGTGAACCCAAATGTGGGCCCGGCTCCGGTAAATGATTCCGGCTTTGTAGTGCAGGATATCAACAACATTGCACAGAAGAAACAGAAAACTCCGGGACAGGGTAAGAAAGTACTGAAAATCGTTCTGATCGTTGTGGCTGCCCTGATCGTACTGGTTGGTGCTGTATTCGCAGTAAAGCTGATTCTGGGCGGAAGTGGCAATAAGAAAGCAAGAACCGATATCCTTTACATAAAAGATGATTCTTTATTCTCAACATCCTTAAAGAAGATCAAACCGGTGGAGCTGGATGACGAAGCATTTGATGATGAATATCATTATGCATATGAGCTGAATCCGACCTATTCAAGTGATGGCAGGTATTTATTCTACTATCAGCTTGGTGACAATCAGTATAGTGAGACCTATGATCTGTATTATGTGGATGTAAAAGCAAAAGATCCTTCACCTGAAAAATTTGCATCCGATATGGAATACAGATATTATATGACAGAGGATGACCGTATTATTTTTGAGAAAAATGATTCTCTTTATATTCAGGATATGAAAGAAAACAAAGAGAAGATCGCAAATGATCTGGGTGACTACTGGGTTGTATCAGAGGATGAGAAGCAGATTCTCTGGATCGATCAGGAGGGCACTATTTATGTACAGGATCTTGCTCTGAAAGAGGATAAGGTTAAAGTAGATTCTGATGTACAGAATGTTTATTTTACATCCGATGATTTATACTTCACGGTTTATGCCAAAGAAGATAAATTGTACCTGAATACAAATATGGAAGAGAAAGAAAAAATTTCTCAGGAAGATTTTGAATATGTGGGCGCTGCAGTAGATGGAAAGAACATTCAGATCGCTTATGGCGAACGCAGTGAAGAGGATGAAGATGTCACTCTATATGATCTGGTAGATGACAGTGCAAGCGCATCGGAAGGATATGATGAATATAGTCTGGAGTGGACACGTGACGACCTGAAAAACTATACCATCGGCCGCACCTGTGAACTGAAATTATACGACTCTGCAACCGGTGAAAAGACTGTCGTGGCAGAAGGCATGATAAATGATGCTTTTGAAATCGGAGAAATTGATGGTAAGCTTGCCATGGCTTACGGAATTTCTGAGGAAGATAATCTTCCCCACTGGGCAATCGGAAAAGTATACGATGAAGGTGTGTACAGCTATGCAGACGAAGTGGAAAGAGCAAAAGGCAACGGTACTCTTTGTGTTGCAGTAGGAACCGATACTACAGAAGCTCTGGAAGCAGAAAGAAGCTATCATTCTATCAACATGGAAGAGGATGGAAAAGACATTTATATCGTTTCCTGTGAAGAACAGTGGGATGAGGAAAATTATACCTCAGAATATGAGAATTACGAACTTGGTAAAATCACTTATGGTTCCAAGGGATTTGGCTCTTATGAAAAAATATATGATGATGTCAATGTTCTCCTGTCTGTAGAAAAGGGTGATCTTGTATATGGTATTTATGAAGATGATACGGAAGAAACGGTAGAGCTTTATAAGAATGATGACAAGATCGACACCGATGTAGCACCTTATACGGTTGCAAGACATGATGATGGAAACATTTCATATTACAAAGATATGGATGATGACGGTATGGGTACTTTGAAGGTATATACCGGAAAAGAGAGCACAAAGATAGCCAATGATGTAAAACGGGCTGTCTATGTAAATGAAAAGCTGATTCCGGTACTGGTAGATTATGATGTAAATCATGGAACCGGTGACCTGAAACTTTACAATGGAAAAGAATTAGAAACCATTGATACGGATGTATACTATATGTTCTATATTGAATAAGTCAGTCCAGTACATAAATCTGATATCGGATCGCCAGAAATAGTTTTACAAACCATTGTAAAAGTATGATGGCGATCATGATATACAGATAGATTGGACGGAAAAGCATGGCTTTGATTTTTCCTTTGGAGAAAATATTCAATGTATGGGTAATCATAAAGCTTACAATCAGAACAAAGCTGTATGGGATAACAGGATGGTTTTTTATACTTTCCAGAAAATGACCCTGTAGCAGAACAGATAAGGCTCTGGTACCGCCACAACCTGGACAGTATAAATGAAATGTTTCATAAAAGAGACATGGAAACGGATTTACGGAAGTAAGCGGGATGTGAAGAACGCAAAGTGTCAGATAACCTGCCAGAAGTAGCAGGCAGATAAAGACACATATATAATAGCATTTGCGTGAAAAACGCATCATGTAAGAATCTGGTGTATTCATAAAAACCCTCCCGGGACTGCATTGTTTTTTATATGAAAAAGCGAATTTATTATTTCATGGGAGTGGATGAAATGTCAACCTCGGAGAGAGAATATGAGGTCTGATGATGCCTGTTTACATCAATTTACGCCAGAATTCATGTTTTTTGATTGCTTATCCTTTGTTAACATGGTAAAATGTGAGTCGAAACTAGTTTTTACAACAAGGAGGAAGAGATATGTTTTGTAATAATTGTGGAGCAGAAATTGCAGATGGTGCAGCTTTTTGTACATCATGCGGAGCTTCTCAGGGAGCACCGGCACCACAGCAGGCACCAATGGGGTATGGTCAGCCGCCGGTATATGCTGCAGAACCTGAACAGAAACAGTCAATTGGTTTAGCAGTAGCAGGTATGGTACTTGGTATCGTGGCACTGGTATTCTCATGTTGTGTACCTTATATTACATTTATTTGTGCATTGGTTGGCTGTATCTTATCCGGTATCAGCCTTGCAAAACACAAAGGTGGAAAAGGTATGGCTATTGCTGGTCTGGTATGTTCTATTATTGGTTTAGTTCCAGCCATCATTGTAGTTATAGCTGGTGCAAGCTTATTAAGTGCAGTAGGAGCTGCATTCTAATTTAGCATACTTAAAAGAAAGAGCGGGCTGTCACTTTAACGAATAAGAATTCGCAAAGTGGCAGCTTCTTTTTGTTATGGTGACGAGGAAAATGCTCAGGGTGCTTGACCAAAGGAACCTTTGAGAATGAATGAACAAAAAAATACCCGATTGCCATGACGGTAGCAATCGGGTTTACTTTTCTTGTTTGATCCAGCCGATTTGATTAAGCCATTTTGTTAACGGCTTTGCTCAGACGGGAAATCTTTCTGGAAGCATTGTTTTTATGATATACTCCCTTTGTTTCTGCTTTATCAATAATAGAAGTAGCTTCTACTAAAGCAGCTTTTGCAGCTTCTGTATCGTTAGAATCGATTGCTGCATATACTTTCTTAATAGCTGTTTTAACACTTGATCTGATAGATTTGTTTCTATCAGCTTTGGTTCTGCTTACTAAGATTCTTTTCTTTGCAGATTTAATATTAGCCAAGATTACACCTCCAATAAAATTCTACTGTTCGTCCATGATGTTACACTTAGCGAGACACGGAATGCTAATGTAAACACACGCATATTATTCTAATGTGAATCTTCTTTACTGTCAATAGATATTTCAAAAAAATCAGAAATACATTTCAAAATTAATATCATTGTAAAATCAATAATATTCCAAAGTCAATTATACTTCAAAAATAAGATAGTGCTTCAAAAGAAAAATATAAAGTACATATTTCAAAAGGAAAATGGAAAAAATGTTACTAGATTATGTTTTCTTGAATAAATATGTATGAGGATGGTAATTTTATGGGATTTCAAATCAGAACGGATCTGGCTTTAGAGGCCAGAGAATCAGCGTCCAAACCGAATGAAGAAATACATGGGGTGCGTGTGGAAGAAGAAAATGATCCTGAAAAGGAAATCTATATTACCAGAGTCATCATAGAGACAAAAAACGGGGCAAAATGTATGAATAAGCCTATGGGAACATATATTACATTAGAAGCTCCCGGGATGGCAGTGCCGGATGAGGATTATCATCGGGAGATTTCCTTAAAAGCAGCAGACCAGATTCGGGAACTTTTACCCAGGGAAAAAGAGGAACTCTCCGTTCTGGTGGTTGGTCTTGGAAATCGGGATGTAACTGCAGATGCTCTTGGACCGTCGGCTGTGGATCATTTATATATAACACGGCATATCGTGAAAGAGTTTGGAAAGGCTGCTTATGAAAAGGAAAAGATCCATACGGTCAGTGCCATTGTTCCGGGGGTCATGGCAAGAACCGGTATGGAAAGCTTTGAAATTGTACAGGGAGTATGTGATCAGATAAAGCCGGATGTGGTCATTGCCATTGATGCTCTTGCAGCAAGAAGCACCAGAAGGCTGAATCGGACGATCCAGATTACGGATACCGGTGTACAGCCCGGCTCCGGTGTAGGAAATCACAGACATGCATTAAATTCGGATACCCTTCACATACCTGTTCTGGGGATCGGAATTCCAACAGTAGTGGATGCAGGTACCATTGTAAATGACATGTTGGAAAAGCAGAAAGATGAAATACGCAGGTATGATGATGCCTCAGAGAAAAAGATGACGGAATTACAGAATATGTATGTGACCACAAAAGATATTGATGATGTGATAAACAGACTAAGCTATACCATATCGGAGGCAATTAATATTGCGTTGGAAATATAGAGTGGTTGAACTGGGAGCAGGAACAATATTCCTGCTCTGGTTCGTTTTTTTTGCCAGACCGGATCGGATTTTTTTGAAAGAAATAATAGAATATATGGAACCGGCAGTGGCCTATGCAATGGATTGTGTGGAATATGGCCCGCAAAGAAATTACTGGGCCGGAACAGTCATGGAAGCAGCCAGTGGGCAGATGCCAATCTATGGATACAGTATTTCCTATTATGGAGAAGGGATGGTCAGCGAACATTATAAAGAGTATGTGGAGGTATTACTGGCCGAATCAAGAGAAGAAAGTTTTTTTGAAGCAGATTTAAAAAATGAAACAGATTTGGGAAATCAAATGGATTTGGGAAAGGAAACGGAGGGGGCAGGTATGGAAGAATCTCAAAACATGCAGGAAAACAGTGAGTCCCAGGAGCAGGGCATGGAAGAAAGCAGAAACGAATTGCAGGGACAAGAGGAAAATTCAGATGCTGATTCCAGTACATATGATGATTCCAAAGAATCTGATTGGAAAAAGGGGGATTCAAAAACAGAATATCCGGAATATGAATCTGACAGGTTAAATGAGGATGGTTCTGTTTTTTATGTTACAGATGGCAATCTGGAGGCAGCCGATTATCAATATCCGGAGGGGCTTTTATATACCCCGGCAAAGCAGGAGATATCGCCGGAAACCTATACAACCTATGAGGAGATGACCAAAAACTATTACACCATAGATACCGCTACCTATATTGATGAGTCAGAACTGAATGGAGAGAAATTTCTAAAAGAGGATTTGTCCATCCGAAAAAGCGATGCAACCCCCCAGATTTTGATTTATCACACCCATTCTACGGAAGCATACATAGATTCGGTACCGGGAGATCCCAGTACTTCCATTGTGGGAGTAGGGGAGGTCCTGGCCCAGATCCTGGAAAAGGAATATGGCTACCAGGTACTTCACCATACCGGACAGTATGATGTGGAAAGCCGGGATTATGCGTATTCCAATGCGCTGCCGGCACTGGAACAGCTGTTAAAAGACAATCCGGGAATACAGGTGGTTATTGATCTCCATAGAGATGCCATTTCCGATGATACCAAACTGGTGACGGAAATAGATGGTGTGAAAATGGCGCGTTTTATGTTCTTTAACGGATTAAGCAGAGTAAATGATGTGGGAGAGATTGCCTATCTGCCTAATCCATATCTCCAGGATAATCTGGCATTTTCTTTTCAAATGCAGATATCCAGTGAAACCTATTATCCGGGGCTGGCCAGAAAGATTTATTTGAAAGGATACCGGTATAATATGCATTTGGAACCCCGCAGTCTGCTGATCGAGCTTGGGGCACAGAACAATACAGTGCAGGAAGCTGTTAATGCATGCGTGCCAATTGCCAGAATATTAAATGAGGTGCTTTCAGGGAAATAAGATAAGAGGCATTTCCCGGAACATTTCAGTGGAGGATGCAGGGCATTTCATGGAATATTTCAGTGAAGACTACAAGGCATTTTCTGGACAGAAAAGCCCGGGTTTGGTATACTAATCGTTGCCGATATGAAAAAGGCGGGGCTGTTTCGGTGCTGTAATCTTGCAGCAGTGGAATCGGCTACATGTTTTTCCGGAGGATTCTATGGCAACAATAGATCAGAGTAAAATCAGAAATTTTTGTATTATTGCACATATAGATCATGGCAAATCCACACTGGCAGATCGTATCATCGAAAAGACCGGGCTGCTTACCAGTCGTGAAATGCAGGATCAGGTTCTGGACAATATGGAATTGGAGAGAGAACGCGGGATCACCATTAAAGCGCAGACGGTCCGCATTATTTATAAAGCAAAAGATGGGGAAGAATATATTTTCAATCTGATTGACACGCCGGGTCATGTTGACTTCAATTATGAGGTCAGCAGAGCTTTGGCCGCCTGCGATGGGGCGATTCTTGTTGTGGATGCAGCCCAGGGAATCGAAGCCCAGACCCTTGCCAATGTATATCTGGCATTGGAACATGATCTGGATGTATTTCCGGTGATCAATAAAATAGACCTGCCCAGTGCAGAACCGCAAAGAGTCATCGAAGAAATCGAAGATGTGATTGGAATCGAAGCACAGGATGCACCGCTGATTTCGGCGAAAAACGGAATCGGTATTGAGGAGGTGCTGGAGCAGGTTGTGTCCAAAATACCTGCCCCGGATGGAGATCCGGAAAAGCCGCTGCAGGCGCTGATTTTTGATTCGGTATATGATTCCTATAAAGGGGTCATTGTATTTTGCCGGTTGAAAGAGGGACATGTTTCCAAGGGCACGAAAATAAAAATGATGGCCACCGGAGCTACTGCTGAGGTGGTGGAAGTGGGTTATTTTGGCGCCGGACAGTTCATTCCCTGTGAGGAACTGCAGGCAGGCATGGTAGGCTATTTAACAGCTTCCATAAAAAATGTAAAGGATACCCGTGTAGGTGACACTATTACGGATCTGGAGAATCCCTGTGCAGAACCTCTGCCAGGCTATAAAAAAGTAAATTCCATGGTGTACTGCGGTATTTATCCGGCAGATACCAATAAATATCCTGACCTGAGAGATGCTTTGGAAAAACTGCAGTTAAATGATGCTTCTCTGAATTTTGAGCCGGAGACTTCCCTGGCCCTTGGATTTGGATTCCGCTGTGGATTTCTGGGACTGCTTCATCTGGACATCATTCAGGAACGACTGGAAAGAGAATATAATCTGGATCTGGTTACCACTGCACCGGGGGTTATTTACAAGGTCTATAAGACCAATGGCGAGATGATCGAACTTACCAACCCGTCCAATCTGCCGGACCCATCGGAAATCGATTATATGGAAGAGCCCATTGTCAGTGCAGAGATCATGGTGACCACCGAGTTTATCGGCCCGATCATGCAGCTGTGTCAGGAAAGACGTGGTCGCTATATCGGTACCGAATATATTGAAACTACCAGGGCACTTCTGAAATATGAGTTGCCTTTGAATGAGATCATCTATGACTTCTTTGATGCACTGAAATCCAGATCAAGGGGATACGCATCCTTTGACTATGATCTGAAGGGGTACGAGACGTCCAAGCTGGTAAAACTGGACATCCTGATCAACAAAGAAGAGGTGGACGCTTTATCTTTTATTGTACATGCAGACAGTGCCTATGAGCGTGGACGTAAAATGTGCGAAAAGCTCAAGGAAGAGATACCAAGGCACTTGTTTGAGATACCGATTCAGGCAGCAGTAGGCGGCAAAGTCATTGCCAGAGAAACAGTGAAAGCAATGCGGAAAGATGTACTTGCAAAATGCTATGGCGGTGATATCACGCGTAAGAAAAAACTTCTTGAAAAGCAGAAGGAAGGTAAAAAGCGTATGCGTCAGGTGGGCAATGTAGAAATTCCACAGAGTGCATTTATGAGTGTACTGAAACTGGATACCAAGGATTGATGGGATATCATATAACAGGAGAAAAGCGGAGCAGGCAGATGGAGAAAAAATCACTTAGTCTTTATATTCACATTCCTTTTTGCGTTCAGAAATGTGCCTATTGTGATTTTTTATCTGCTCCTGCCACGGAAGAGGTGCGCAGTCGTTATGTGGAAGCGCTTCTTCGGGAAATAGAACAGGAGGCAGTTTTTTATCGGGATTATCCGGTGGAAACTGTCTTTTTTGGTGGTGGTACCCCCACCGTTTTGAATGTTTCCCAACTTGAAAAAATATTATGTAAACTTAAAGAAAACTTTTCCTGGGATGCAAAGGAAATTTCACTGGAGTGTAATCCGGGAACGGTTACGCCGGAGGATTTGAAAAGACTTCACCGGGCCGGATTCAACCGGCTCAGCATCGGGCTGCAGTCGGCTCAGGAGGAGGAATTAAAAAAACTGGGCAGGATTCATACCTATGAAACATTTCTGGATGTTTTTTGGGCAGCCAGAGAGGCAGGATTTGATAATATCAATGTGGATCTGATGTCGGCACTTCCCGGGCAGACTCTGGAGACGTATCTGGATACCCTGGAAAAGGTTCAAAAGCTTTCGCCGGAGCATATTTCAGCCTATAGCCTGATCATTGAAGAAGGAACCCCCTTTTATGATACCTATCATCAGGCAGATCTGCAGCGTGACCGGGATGGTGTAGACAGAATGGGGCTTCTACCATCGGAAGAGGAAGAAAGAGCCATGTACGAAGCAACAAAACGTATTCTTGCTGGTCATGGTTATGAGCGGTATGAGATATCAAACTATGCAAAAGCAGGGAAAGAGTGCAGGCATAATCTGGTCTACTGGAAAAGAGGAAACTATCTGGGACTGGGCCTGGGGGCCTCCTCCATGGTAGATGAGACCAGATGGAAACAGACAGAGCATCTGGAAGAGTATCTGTATAAATATGGGGAGGCAACTGGGAACAGGAAAGCGGACGAAGACCGACGGCCGGAAATGATTCCATTGAAAAAATCCCAGTCGGAAAAGTTCCATTTGTCCAAACAGGAGCAGATGGAAGAATTTATGATGCTTGGGCTTCGCATGATGTCCGGTGTATCACCGGAGGAGTTTAAAAAGAATTTTTCTGTTTCTGTTTTTCAGATGTATGGAGAGGTATTGGAACATTATCAAAAACTGGGACTTTTAGAAGTATCTGATCAACGTATACGATTTACAGATGCCGGAATCGATGTCAGCAATGTGATACTGGCGGATTTTTTGTAACGTGTCCACAGTTGTATTGAAAAAGGCCATTGACTAAGGTAAAATAAATACATCTGTATGCAGGGAAGAAGATAGAAAAAACATTCCTGTTTTTTGTGGAAAGGCACTTTGGAAAAGCCTGAAATCATATGATATAGAAATGGTTTTTGGAGGCTTTCTTTGAAGTCGTTTAGTCAGCCCTTGTCATCGGAAGAAGAAATCCATTATCTTGATCTGTATCGAAATGGAACAGAGAGGGAGTCGAAGGAAGCTTTAGATATACTGGTCGAAAGAAACATGCGTCTGGTAGCTCATGTGATGAAAAAATATCAGAATGTTTCAGAGGACATGGAGGACCTCATTTCTTATGGTACGATCGGCCTGATCAAGGCAGTCAAGAGCTATATGCCGGACAAAGGAAGCAGACTTGCTACCTATGCAGCAAAGTGTATTGATAATGAAGTGCTGATGCTGTTTCGCAGCCGCAAAAAGTTTTCCAGAGAAGTGTCTTTGTATGAGCCGATTGGAACAGACAAAGAAGGAAATGAAGTAAGGCTTTTGGATATTCTGGTATATGATCAGCTGGATGTGGTAGAAAGCCTGCAGATAAGAGAAGATGTGCAAAAACTTAGAGATATATTTTATAAAGTCCTGTCTGAAAGGGAAAGAGATATTATTGCATATCGTTATGGATTGAGGAATGGATATGAGTTCACACAACGTGAAATCGGAGAAAAACTCGGGATATCCAGAAGCTATGTATCCAGAATGGAAAAAAGAGCACTGGAGAAATTGAGAAAAGAATTTGCAAAGTAGAAAAGTTACAAAGTTGATAAGTTACATAGGGGAAAAGGGCAGGTTATGGTTACAGTAGAAGAATTGTTAAGAACAGCAAAAGAAGCAGGCGCATCCGACGTTCATATTACCGTTGGTATACCGCCGAAAATGAGAGTGAATGGAAAACTGATTGCCATGAATTATCCGCGTATGGCTCCTGCAGATACACTGCAGGCAGTTCTGGAAATCATGAATGAGACTCAGCGGGAAAAATTTGAGGAGAGGGGCGAATACGATATGTCGTTCTCTATTCCGGAGCTGGGACGTTTCCGTGTCAATGCATTTAAGCAGAGAGGTACGGTTGCGCTGGCACTTCGACTGGTTGGAACCAGAGTGCCGGATGTAAAAGAACTGGGGATTCCGGAATCGGTGGTAGATCTTTACACAAGAAAACGTGGACTGATTCTGGTCACAGGACCAACCGGAAGCGGAAAATCCACCACCCTTGCTGCTTTGATCGATACTATAAATAAAAATAGGGAAGCCCATGTGATCACATTGGAGGACCCCATTGAATACCTTCACAGACATGACAAGAGTATGGTAAACCAGAGAGAAATCGGACTGGATACGGAGTCCTATGCAAATGCTTTAAGAGCGGCGCTTCGTGAAGATCCTGATGTAATCTTAGTGGGAGAAATGCGAGACTTTGAGACCATCAGTGTGGCAATCACAGCGGCTGAAACCGGTCATCTCGTTCTGTCCACCTTACATACCCTTGGAGCTGCCAGCACGGTGGATCGTATCATCGATGTATTCCCGCCACATCAGCAGCAGCAGATCCGGGTACAGTTTGCCAATGTATTGGAAGCTGTTATTTCCCAGCAGCTGATTCCAAGAGCAGATGGACAGGGAAGGGTTGCAGCATTTGAAGTACTGCATGCCAATTATGCAGTCAGAAATATGATTCGCGAGAGCAAATCGCATCAGCTGATTTCCGTTATGCAGACCAACCGGAAACAGGGAATGATAACCATGGATGAAGCCATTTTGCAGCTTTATACAGATGGTGTGATCGGGAAAGAAATGGCAATTCAGTTTGCTTCCGAACCGGATACTATGAGTATGAAACTGCAGTAAAATATATTTGCTGCATGCATTAAAAGTATAAGATGAAGTAGCAAAGGAGAAAGTGGTAATCGGTCAAATGTGCAGATAAAATAGTAACAAGGGAATAGAAATAAAGGGGCTTGTTGCAAAATAGATGAATCATCTATGGAGCATCAGTCCCCTTTTTTATACCTTTAAAACTGAAAAGCAAATTCATAAAAAGTTCAGCTTCATAGAAGAAAGTATTGCAATGAAAAAGCAATGCGACTATAATATGCTCAATCGATTTCTCGATTTCTCAATATTTCTATTTCTTTTCGATTTTATTTAATATTCCCAATAATATTAAATCAAATAATTCTATATCTAAAGGATTTTCTATTATGATCTCATATGTTATCTCTTAAATCTTCAAACAGAACCTGCATGTGGATTGGAGGTTTTATGGTTAGTAAAGTTTTATCCGGAGGACTCCGGGGGATTTATTGTTATCCGGTGCAGGTAGAAGTAGATATTTCGAATGGCTTGCCTGGATTTGAGATGGTCGGCTTTCTGGGCAGTGAAGTAAGGGAAGCGAAGGAACGGGTAAAGGTTTCTTTGAAAAATGCAGGATACCCTCTGCCGGCTGTGAAAATAACAGTAAACATTTCACCGGCAGACATACGCAAAGAAGGAACCGCTTACGATCTCCCCATTGCGATAGGAATTTTGAAATCACTTGGCTGTTTGAAGGAGCCTCTTGTGGACGAGTTCTTTTTTGTGGGTGAAATGGGATTGGGAGGAGAGCTTAGGTCGGTTCCCGGTGTGCTTCCCATGGTGCTTGAGATGAAAAAAAGAGGAATACGCAAGTGTATGGTGCCAAAAGATAATGTGGCAGAAGGTGCAGTGGTGGAAGGTATGGAGGTATATGGGGCAGAACATATCCTGGAAGTGGTAGATTTCCTGAAAAATCCGGATAATTCCAGTCTTTCTCCAGAGAAAATTGATATGGACGACTTGTTTGTGCCCAGAAAACGACAGGATGATTTTCGGGAAGTACAGGGGCAGGAAATGGTACGTCGGGCAGCAGAAATTTCAGCAGCGGGTTTTCATCATCTGCTCATGGTAGGACCGCCGGGCAGTGGAAAGACCATGATTGCACGGAGAATGCCCACCATTATGCCACCCATGAACAGGAAAGAAAGCCTGGAAGTTTCTGCGATTTACAGTGTGGCGGGACTATTGAAAAAAGGCCAGTCACTCATCACTGAAAGACCATTTCTGGCACCTCATCATACCATCACGCCCTCCGCCCTTGCCGGAGGAGGAAGTGTTCCCAGACCGGGAGTGATCAGCCGGGCCCACAGAGGTGTTATGTTTTTGGATGAATTGACAGAATTTAAGAGAGATACCATTGAGATTCTGCGGCAGCCTCTGGAAGATAAAAAAGTACAGATAGCAAGACAAAACGGAACCGTGACCTATCCGGCAGATTTTCTCGTTGTGGCGGCGATGAATCCCTGTCCCTGTGGATACTATCCGGATCCCAACCTTTGCAGCTGCACTGCTCCACAGATTGCACGATATCAGGGGAGAATTTCCGGGCCGATCTTAGACCGGATGGATTTGGTCGCAACGGTCAAAAAAATGAATGTTGCGAAACTGGAAAAAGGCGAGCTGGGGGAGAGTAGTCAGGATATGGCCGACAGAATCCTAAAAGCCCGGGAGATTCAGGAGAAGCGGTTTCAGGGAACGGATCTGTCCTTTAATTCCGAAATGAGAATTCCTCAGATCAGGCAATTCTGCGAACTGGATTCCGAAGGGAAAAAGCTGCTTGAAAAAATATGTAAAACTGCAGATTTAAGCGCCAGAGCCTATTATAAGATGCTGAAGGTGGCCAGAACCATTGCAGACCTGGATCAAAGTGAAAAAATACTGCCCCGTCATCTGGCAGAAGCAGTGTGCTATCGAAAGGCACCGGGAAGAAAGGAGATGGGCTTCTATGCAGGAGAATGAAGAAAAAGCGTATGCATACTGGTTTTATAACGTCCCTGGAATGAATGGAAAAAAGGGAAGAGAATTGTATGCCAGGATGGGAAATGCCGAGGAAATATATATGGCATCTATGAAACAGCTTTCTGCTTATGCAGATAAAAAAACAGCAGAGAATATTATGCACACCAAAGATACATGGGATATATTGGCAGAATATGAAAGCTTAAAGAAGCAGAAGATACATTTTACAGGCTATGGAATGAAGGATTATCCGGAGAGGCTGTCTTATCTGGCAGATGCCCCGGCAGTTTTGTATTACAAGGGGAAACTTCCGGAAAATAACTGCCCGGCAGTTGCCATCATCGGTGCAAGAATGTGTTCCGAATACGGAAGGCAGGTTGCCGCCTGGTTTGGTTCTAAACTGGGAGAAAAGGGCATACAGATTATCAGTGGCATGGCAATGGGGATCGATGGTATCAGTCAGGAAGCTGCTTTACACGTAGATGGGAAAAGCTTTGCGGTACTGGGATGTGGAGTAGATATCTGTTATCCCAAAAGCAACATGGGCCTTTATGAAAGGCTGCTGGACCAGGGTGGCATTATATCGGAATATCATCCGGGAACTATGCCAAAGCCTCAGCTTTTTCCGCCCCGCAACCGAATCATCAGTGGACTTGCTGATCTGGTTCTGGTGATAGAAGCAAAAGAGAAAAGCGGTACCTTTATCACAGTGGATATGGCCCTGGAACAGGGAAAAGAAGTTTATGTGATCCCCGGAAGGATAACAGATGCCCTGAGCAGAGGCTGCCTCAGGCTGATGAAGCAGGGGGCCGGTGCAGCGCTGTCTCCGGAAGATATCCTGGAGGTATTATATTATGAAGAAATACCCAAAAGAAGCACGACATCAGCAAGGAACGAAACATCATCAAGGAACGAAACATCATCAAGGAACGAAACATCATCAAGGAACGAAACATCATTAAGGAACGAAACATCTATAATGGAAAGAGCATCTGTAAAGGAAGAAATGGATAAAAGCCGGGAAAGGATGAAAAAAGCCGGACTGTCCCGGACAGAAGAGGTTCTTTATGATGCTCTGGATATCTGTCCGAGAAGTCTGGAGGATATCCATCATGATTTCAAAGAGCAGGTGAAAAACATGGAAAAATGTGGTTTGGAAGGAAACATTCGAGAAACTATGGAGCTTTTGACAGGTCTATGTATTAAAGGGGTTGCAGAGCAACTGGAAATAGGGATGTTTCGAAAAAAATGAAAAATTTCTTGCATCTGAAAAAAATATAGTGTATATTTGGTGACGATTATATTTTGAAGCAACGATAGAGTGATATTTGAAAACAATGATAGAACGATATCAGGAATCCATAATAGAGCAATATCAGAAAGCGACGGTATAGTGATACCTGAAAATAACGGTAAAAGAGGAAATAGGGTTACATGGCGAAGTATTTAGTAATCGTGGAATCACCTGCGAAAGTAAAAACAATCAAAAAATTTCTGGGCCCCAATTATGAAGTGGCTGCCAGCAATGGACATGTCCGGGATCTGCCAAAGAGCCAGCTTGGTATTGACGTAGAGCATGATTATGAGCCCAAATATATCACCATCAGGGGAAAAGGTGATATTCTTGCAAATCTCCGAAAAGAAGTAAAAAAAGCAGAGAAAATATATCTTGCGACAGACCCTGACCGTGAAGGGGAGGCAATTTCCTGGCATTTGTACCATGCGCTTAAACTGGAAAATAAAAAGGTTTATCGTATTACCTTTAATGAGATTACAAAAAATGCAGTAAAAGAATCCTTAAAAAATCCCCGGGAAATCAATATGGATCTGGTGGATGCCCAGCAGGCAAGACGTGTACTTGACCGTATGGTGGGGTATCGTATTTCACCGCTCCTCTGGGCAAAAGTAAAAAGGGGATTAAGTGCCGGACGAGTACAGTCGGTGGCCCTTCGAATCATATGTGACAGGGAGGACGAAATCAGTGCATTCATTCCGGAAGAGTACTGGACACTGGATGCCTTATTCAAAATTCCCGGTGAGAAAAAGCCTCTTGTGGCAAAATATTATGGCCATGGAGATAAAAAGGTAACGATTGAGAATGAAACACAGTTAAAGGAACTTCTGAAAAAACTGGAGGATGCTTCTTTCCGGATTACGGATTGCAAAAAGGGAGAACGAATCAAAAAAGCACCCCTTCCATTTACCACTTCTACGTTGCAGCAGGAGGCCAGCAAAGCGTTGAACTTCTCTACCCAGAAGACCATGCGTCTGGCACAACAGCTGTATGAAGGTGTGGATATCAAAGGAATCGGCACAGTGGGTATTATTACCTACCTGCGTACTGATTCTACAAGAGTTTCTGTGGAAGCAGAAAAGGCAGCGAAAGAGTACATCGAACAAAAGCACGGATCTGCATATGCGGCAGAAGCACAGACAGTGCAGAAAAATGGACAGAAGATTCAGGATGCCCATGAAGCCATTCGTCCAACCGATATCAACCGGATTCCAATTGCGATCAAGGATTCTCTATCCAGAGACCAGTTCCGCTTGTATCAGCTTATCTGGAAACGTTTTGTGGCAAGCAGAATGAATCCGGCTATTTATGAAACCACTTCTGTGAAAATCGACGGAGCAGGGGAACGGTTTACCGTAGCAGCCAGCAAATTAAAATTCGATGGCTTTTTGAGCGTTTATACAGAGGAAGAAGAAAAGGAAGATAACCAGATCCTGGCAAGACAGCTGGATCGGGATACCGTTCTTTCTCTTGAAAATTTTGATAGCAAACAGCACTTTACACAACCTCCGGCACACTATACAGAGGCCTCTCTGGTAAGAGCCCTAGAAGAACTTGGAATCGGAAGACCAAGTACCTATGCTCCTACCATTACCACGATCATGGGCAGAAGATATGTGGCAAAAGAGAATAAAAATCTTTATGTGACAGAGCTTGGCGAAGTGGTCAACCAGATGATGAAAGAGGCATTTCCAACTATTGTGGATGTAAACTTTACAGCAAATCTGGAAGCTCTGCTGGATGGAGTGGAACTTGGAAATGTGAACTGGAAGACTGTGGTAGAGAACTTCTATCCGGATCTGGACGAAGCAGTAAAAGCAGCAGAAAAAGAATTGGAAGAAGTTGAGATACGGGATGAAGTATCGGATGAGGTCTGTGATGTATGCGGACGCCAGATGGTGATTAAGTATGGACCACACGGAAGATTCCTGGCATGTCCCGGTTTCCCGGAATGCCGGAATACCAAACCATATCTGGAAAAGATCGGTGTAAATTGTCCAAAGTGTGGAAAAGACATCGTGATTCGTAAGACGAAAAAGGGCAGAAGATATTACGGATGCGTAGATAATCCGGAGTGTGATTTCATGGTATGGCAGAAACCGTCCCGGAAACGCTGCGAGAAATGCGGAAGCATTATGTTGGAAAAAGGGAATAAACTGGTCTGCTCCTCAGAGGACTGTGGTTTTGTGACAGATAATGTGGAAAAATAAATACTCACTCATTTGTTGATTTTGAAAAGACATTGTGCTAAAATTACAATGTCTTTTTGTATTTGTATATACAATTTGTTTATTCAGAGCCATGCAAAATAGAATAAAATGTTTGCGAATGGATTTCTGAATAGTTACCAATTTAGAAAGTGTAAAAGCGGGGGTGAAAAAGTGAGTAGTATACAGCTGCTTGATAAAACAAGGAAAATCGGAAAGTTGCTTCACAATAACAGTTCGGGTATTGTGATTTTTAATGATATTTGTAAAGTAATGATGGAAATTCTGGAGTCCAATGTACTCGTGATCAGCAAAAAAGGGAAAATACTTGGCGTGGCTGAAAATAAGCGGATTGAACTGATTCAGGGACTGCTACGAAATCAGGTGGGTGATTTTGTAGATAAGAAACTGAATGAAAGGCTTCTTGGAATTTTGTCTACAAAGGAAAATGTAAATTTGGAAACCCTGGGCTTTGAAGCGGAAGTGTCCCAAAAGCATCATGTTCTAATCTCACCTATTGAAATTGCAGGAGAACGTTTTGGATCTTTGTTCATTTACAGGGGAGATGAACAATATGATATTGACGATATCATCCTCTGTGAATATGGAACCACAGTAGTAGGACTGGAAATCCTTCGGGCAGAAAGCGAAGAGTCCGCAGAGGAAAAGAGAAAAGTGGCGGAAGTGAAATCGGCTATCGGAACCATGTCTTCTTCCGAAGTAGATGCTATCGTATACATATTGGACGAGCTGGATGGGAAAGAAGGAATCCTGGTAGCAAGCAAAATTGCAGACCGGGTGGGAATCACCAGGTCGGTTATCGTGAATGCACTTCGGAAAATGGAAAGTGCAGGAGTCATAGAATCCAGATCTTCGGGGATGAAGGGAACCTGTATCAAAGTAATCAATGATTCCATTTATGATGAAATTGATGAAATTAAGGCTCAGCAAAACAGATGATTGTGCCGATATAAATATTACAGGGTGATACGGATTTTTGAAAGCATGGCACTAACGTAGTTGCAAAACAGAATAGCAGGTCAGGGATGACATAAGAAAAAGGGAATTTATGGGATAGAGCCGGTAAATTCCTTTTTTCGTTTTTGAAAACGTACTTTTATGCACATTTTGTGGATAAAAGAGAAAAAAACACAATATTATGTGGTTCTTTTGTAAAAAAATCTTGTTTTTTTGTACCGTTAAACTATAATGTAATAAGATAGTGATATTATGCGAGCAGTAGAGGTCTGTAGTTTACCCACATGACTTTTGAAAGGAGTAAAGGATATGAGCAGTCTTTTGAATACCAATGTGTATGATTACATGAATGTTCTGGACAAAGCAGCTGATGCAGCATGGCTGAGAAACGATTGTATCTCCAATAATCTGGCAAATGTAGACACTCCGGGCTATAAAAGGGAAGATGTGGATTTTGAGGCACAGCTGAAGAGGGCACTTGGAGCATCCAGATATACCACTATGGATGAAAAGGTGGCAGTGCTGAATAATAAAGACTTAAGACCCAAGGCATATACCGATTACGCAGGCTATTCCTACAGAGCAGATGGCAATAACGTGGATGTGGATGTGGAAAATGTTTACCTGGCTGAAAACCAGATCCGGTACAATGGTCTTATGACATCCATTAATCAGGAATTTACCAATTTGCAGACCGTAATGAAATAAGAAAACATGAGGCAGAAAATTACTGAATAGAAGGAATGTTTGAGAAAAACTGCCAGATTGAAGAAAAGCGTATGGCGGAAGGGAAAAAAAGCATGGGAATGTTTACTTCATTTGATATCAATGCATCCGGTATGACAGCGCAAAGATACCGTATGGATATCATTTCAGAAAATATAGCAAATGCCAATACAACAAGAACCGAGGATGGAACACCATACCGGCGTAAAGTGGTTACCTTTGAAGAAAAGGGATCCCATACGCCCTTTGCCCATGTGCTGAATCAGGCGAGAGATAAATATTCAGGCAGCGGTGTTAAGGTCACCGGTGTGTACGAAGATACCTGGACAGAAATGAACAAAGTTTACGATCCTTCCCATCCGGATGCGGATGAGAATGGATATGTTACCTATCCCAATGTGGATACTGTAACAGAGATGGTGAACCTGATCGATGCCAGCCGCTCTTATGAAGCAAATGCCACCGCATTTGAATCCAGCAAGAGCATTGCAATGCAGGGATTAAATATCGGATCGTAATGATATGGGAGGATAGTACATATGGATATCACATCTTTGTTCAGTGCAAATTCGGCAGCAGTGGCACGGGCAGCAAAAAATCCATTTTTGAGTTATGAGCAGGCCGGAAAAACGGAACAGACCACCGGCTTTGATTCTTTACTGAATACTGCCATTGAGAATATCAATACAACCAATGCATACTTATCAGATGCGGAGAATGAAGAGATCAAATGGGCAATGGGAGAAACGGAAAATACCCATGATCTTACCATTGCACTTCAGAAAGCATCTGTTTCTTTACAATATACCGTAGCAATCAGGGACAGGCTTCTGGATGCTTATAAAGAAATCATGCAGATGCAGATTTAGCGCAGAATACAGAACAAAAAACGGGAGAACCGATAGATGCAAGAGAGAATTCGGGAGTTGCTTAATAAAATATTGGCGTGGTGGAAAGCGCTCAGCGTAAAACAGAGAACCATTATTGTGTGTGTCTCTGCTGCTGTTGTGCTTGCTTTTGTTGTTCTGATCTCTGTTTTGTCCAGACCCCAGTATACGCTTCTGGCAACCTGTGAAACCACAAAAGAGGCAGCACAGATCACAGAACTTCTGGACGGACAGGATATGACTTATGAGGTATCCGATGACGGACTGCAGATCCGCATTCTCAGTTCCCAGCTCTCAGAAGCAAATCTGCTTCTCGGTGCCAATGATATCCAGGCGTCTGCTTATGGAATCGAAAACGTGACTTCCGGAGGCTTTAGCACCACGGAATCGGATAAACAGAAACGATATATCGTATATCTGGAAAAAAGACTGGAAAATGACTTTATCGGGATGTTCCCGGCTATTGAAAAAGCAACCGTCATGTTACATATTCCGGATAATGACGGCACACTGATCAGCTCTGATCAAAGCTCCTATGCATCCATCGTTCTGGAACTGAAAGGTGATTTCTCTACAGACAGTGCGGCTTTTCTTGCAAAGGCTGTGGCAACCCAACTGGGAAATGACAATGCAGAAAATATAACCATTATGGATACTGACGGAAATATGCTGTATTCCGGCAGTGATGACTATTCTCTTGCAGGAAGCGCTACTTCCCAGATGAATGTGAAACAGCAGGCAGAAGCAATTGTGGCCAGTCAGG
This sequence comes from uncultured bacterium, assembly GCA_945949875.1. Classification (GTDB taxonomy): domain Bacteria; phylum Bacillota; class Clostridia; order Lachnospirales; family Lachnospiraceae; genus 1XD8-76. Next base: position 13,128 of record CAMFGH010000011.1, on the reverse strand, counting down.
TAAAAAGAGTTCTGCTTGGAACCAATGGCTTTGACAATATTGAAGTGGCCAGTAACCTGGATATTGATTTTTCTACCAAAGACATTACAAACCATGATTACAGCTCTGATGAGAACTCTACCCAGGGACTTCTGGCAGAGGCCAATATTTATAATTCTGATTCCACAGCCGGTGGAGGTGATGTTCCGGGAACCGATTCCAATGATGAAGGAACCACCTATGTGATCCAGGACAATGAAAATCAGAGTACTACAGTAACAGAAGAATCCTACAAATACCTGCCGGATGAGAATATTACCAAGACCAGTATTCCGGCGGGAAGTATCAAATACGATACTTCTTCCATTGCAGTTACCGCCATTGATTATGTAGTGATAAAAGAAGAGGATGCCAAAAAGCAGGGGCTGCTGGATGGCATATCCTGGGACGAATATAAAGCGGCAAATTCGGAACGTACCCGTATGACCGTGGACGATGATGTGATTGATGTGGTAGCAAAAGCCACCGGCATTGCAGCAGAAAACATTTCCATGATTGCCTATTCCGAGAATTGGTTCGTGGATAAAGAGGGACTTAATGTAGGTACCTCAGATATTATTGTGTTTGTTCTGATCGCACTGATTCTCGGACTGCTTGCTTTTGTTATTCTGAGAAGCATGATGAAAGAGCGGACTCCGGAAGAACCGGTAGAAGAGCTTTCTGTAGAAACGCTTTTACAGTCACAGCCGGAATCTGATTTAGAAGATATTGAATTGGAATCCAAATCAGAAACCAGGAAATTGATTGAGAAATTTGTGGATGAAAATCCGGAAGCAGTTGCGGCACTACTTCGTAACTGGCTGAATGAAGATTGGGGATAGGAGATAAGACATGGCCAGAAGTTCCAGTTCAATGGATGATAAAATCGGTGGACTCCAAAAAGCAGCAATTCTGCTGATTACCTTGGGCCCTGAAAAATCAGCTCTCATTTTCAAACATTTAAAAGAAGAAGAAATCGAAGAACTTACTTTGGAAATAGCCAATACCAGAAGCGTTACTCCACAGATAAAAGAGCGTGTCATTAACGAGTTTTACGAAGTATGTCTGGCACAGCAGTATATTGCAGAAGGCGGTATCGGATATGCGAAAGAACTGCTGGAGAAGGCACTTGGGGAAGACAAGGCAATGGATGTGATCAGCAGACTGACAGCATCCTTACAGGTAAAACCCTTCGAATTTGTCAGAAAAACAGATGCTTCCCAGCTACTCAGCTTTATTCAGGATGAGCATCCTCAGACCATCGCACTGATTCTTTCCTACTTATCACCTGGACAGGCTGCCATGATCATTTCTGCACTTCCACCGGACAGACAGGCAGATGTTGCAAAACGTATTGCTGTTATGGACAGGACAAGCCCGGACGTGATCAAGGAAGTAGAGTCTATTTTGGAAACCAAACTGGCATCTCTTGTCAATCAGGATTACACCATTATCGGTGGTGTGGATGCGGTTGTAGATATTCTGAATACCGTTGACCGTGGAACAGAGAAACATATTATGGAAGCACTGGAAATCGAAGAGCCGGAACTGGCAGATGAGATTCGTAAGAAGATGTTCGTATTCGAAGATATTCTTTTACTGGATGACCGTGCGATCCAGAGAGTGCTTCGTGATGTAGACAATAATGACCTTGCAATGGCACTGAAGGGTGCTAATGAACAGGTGCAGAATGCTATCTTCAACAACCTGTCAAAACGTCTGGCTGTTATGATCAAAGAGGACATGGAGTTTATGGGCCCGGTTCGTATGAAAGACGTAGAAGAAGCTCAGCAGAAGATTGTAAATATCATCAGAAAGTTGGAAGATTCTGCAGAAATCGTTATTTCCAGAGGTGGAGGAGACGAAATCATTGCCTAGTAATTTATTAAAGTCAGGATATGTGACTTACCAAGCAGAAGAAAAAAGAATTATAGATACCAGTGAGCTTTTTGCACGTAAGACGGAACATTTGTGGAAAAATGATTCATCTGAACCGGAAGTGCCATCAGGGGAAGAGGCTGTCGGGGATGTTTACGATGATATGGATCCGGAGCAGGCAAAAGCACTTTTTGGAGATGAAATAGAAAGCACTACGGTTTATCGGGAAGTGGATCCAAAAACAGAAAAAGCGGACTCTGTTTACGGCAGGATTTCCGGGGAAGAGATGCTTACACAGCAGCAGAAAGAAAAACTCGCACAGCAACAGAAAGAAATGCTGGAGCAGGCTCAGGAAGAAATCCGGCAGATGCAGGAAAACGCACGCGCAGAAATAGAAAAACTCAGAGAAGAAACCATAAAGGCTGCAAAAGCAGAGGGAAGGCAGCAGGGGTATGATGCCGGATATCAGGAAGGGTTATCCTCTGTGGAGACGGTGAAAAAACAGCTGGAACAGGAGAGGCAGCAGCTCTGCCGGGATTATGAAGATAAAATGAAAGAGCTGGAGCCTGTTTTTGTGGAACAGCTCACCAGAATCTATGAGCACGTTTTTAAGGTGTCACTGAGAGATGATGTGGATATTCTGCTACATCTCATAGATGTAGCACTTCATGGTGTTGAAAGTGGAAAGGATTTTATCATCAAAACATCCAAGGATGATTATCCTTTTGTCAGTATGCAAAAAAAGAAACTGATAACAAATATTGCCGGTGCCAGTATTGATGTGGTAGAAGACATTACCTTAAACAAAGGGCAGTGCCTGATTGAGACTGGGGGCGGTATTTTTGATTGCAGTGTTGATCTGGAAGTACAGGAACTTGGTAAAAAATTACGACTGTTATCCAGGCAGAATGATGAAACGAGGTAATCGTTTTGAAACCATCATCTATTGATTTTGAAAAATATAAAAAAATAGCGGATGAACCTCTTTTCAAAAAAATGGGGAAGGTGATCAATGTGATCGGGCTTACCATTGAGTCTGCCGGACCGGATGCTAAAATCGGTGATGTTTGCAAAATATATCAATCGGATAGAAGGGGAGAAGGAATTTTATCGGAGGTTGTGGGCTTTAAGGATGGTAAAACCCAGCTTATGCCCTATCAGATCACAGAAGGAATCGGACTGGGCAGTATCGTGGAAAATACCGGAAAACCTCTGGTGGTAAAAGTTTCTGGCCGTCTGCTGGGTAAGACCCTTGACGGACTGGGCAGACCCCTTGATGAGGAACCACTGGAAGAGTTTTCGGATTATCCGATTGAGGCAACCCCGCCTGACCCCATGAAAAGGGCGATCATAGATGAAGTCCTGCCGCTGGGGGTAAAGGCGGTAGATGGTCTGATTACCATCGGTAAAGGACAGAGAATCGGTGTCTTTGCTGGTTCCGGTGTGGGAAAATCGACCCTGTTGGGTATGTTTGCCAGAAATACAAAAGCAGATATTAATGTGATCGCACTGATCGGAGAACGGGGAAGAGAAGTGCGGGAGTTTATTGAAAGAGATCTGGGACCGGAAGGTATGGCCAGGTCTGTTGTTGTTGTTGCAACTTCGGATAAACCGGCACTGGAACGAAATAAAGCGGCAAAAACAGCAACTGCTATCGCAGAATACTTCAGGGATCAGGGAAAAGATGTTCTTCTGATGATGGATTCCCTGACACGTTTCTCCATGGCACAGAGAGAAATCGGTCTGGCCAGTGGAGAACCGCCGGTATCCAGAGGATATCCGCCCAGTGTTTATGCGGAGATGCCCAAGCTTTTAGAACGTGCCGGAAAAGCAGAAAAGGGGTCTATTACCGGATTATATACAGTACTTGTGGATGGGGATGATTTTAATGAACCCATTACCGATACTGCCAGAGGAATCCTGGATGGGCATATTGTGTTAAACAGAAGTCTGGCGCATAAAAACCATTATCCGGCCATTGATATCCTGCAAAGCATTTCCAGATGTATGAGCAGTATTGCTACAAAAGAACATAAAGCATTGGCAGGTAAACTGAAAAATGTGCTGGCGACTTATCAGGAAGCAGAAGACCTGATCAATATCGGAGCCTATAAATCAGGGAGTAATCCGAATATTGATTTTGCAATTCAGAAGATTGAATTGGTAAACAGCTTTTTAATGCAGGATGTGGACAGCAAAATTTCATTTGAAGAAACTCTGCAGGAGCTGGCGTCTATTTTTACAGATGCCACCGGGGAATAACAGAAGATGACTGCAAAAGGATGCTGCTGGGGAATAACAGAAGATGACTGCAAAAAGGATGCTGCATGGGGAAAATAAATGGCTAAATTTGTATTTAAAATGCAGAGTGTTCTTACTGTGAAAGAGAAACTGGAAGACCAGGCCAAACAGAATTATGGGGCTATGCTTCATCTTTTACAGCAGGAACAGGAAGAACTGGAACACAGGATAAAAAGAGAATCAGAGTACCGGGAAGAGGGACGGAAACTTCGGGAAAGCGTTTTGAATATCACATCACTTCGGGAAAATGAGGCTGCACTGAAATATATGGAGCAGGCCATTTTACAGCAACGACATCGTGTGAAAAAGGCAGAAAGCCAGGTGGAGACAGCAAGAGCCCGCCTGCAGGAAGCTATGATAGAACGTAAGACCTATGAGAAACTAAAAGAAAAAGCATTTGAAGAATTTAAAAAAGAAGTGGCAAAAGAAGAAAATAAAGAAACGGATGAACTGGTAAGCTACGTCTATGGACGAAGAGCGATGCAGGAAAACCGCAGCTGATTTTCAAGGAGAAATAAATGGCAAAGCAGATGGATCCGGAAGAAGCTCAGAGAGCCGCCGAGAAAAAGAAAATAAAAGATGAACGAAAAAAGCTGAAAGAAGAGCAGAAAAAGCAGAAAAAAGAAGCAAAACAGAAGGTAAAAGAATTGTCTGCCCAGGAAGCGGAACTGACAGAGGACGAGGAGCCGGGCGGAATTCCTGTTTTTCTGGTAACGGTTATTATTGTACTGATCTGGATTGCGATTTTGTGCGTTCTGGTCAAACTGGACGTGGGTGGAATCGGTTCGGGCGTACTTGCTCCGGTGCTGAAGAATATTCCGGGAGTAAATAAAATCCTTCCGGAGGAAAACAGTTTGTCGGAATCCCTGCCGGAAGAAGCGTACAGCGGATACACGGATATGGATGATGCAATCGAACAGATCAGGCAACTGGAAATGGAATTGGAACAGGCTCAGGAGGCAAATCTTTCCCATGATGAAGAAGTGGCAGAATTAAAGGCCGAGATCAGCAGACTGCAAAGCTTTGAGGACAGCCAACTGGAATTTGAACGAATCCGTACGGAATTCTATGAGGAAGTCGTATATGCGGAAAACGGGCCAGGTGCGGAAGAATACCAGAAATACTATGAAGCAATGGATCCGGCAACTGCAGAGTATATCTATAGACAGGTGGTGCAGGAAAACTCTGTCAGCAAGGAAATTGAGGAATATGCTTCTGCCTATTCTTCCATGAAACCAAAAGAAGCTGCAGCTATTTTTGATACCATGACAGATGATCTGGAACTGGTGGCTAAAATACTGGGCGCTATGGGGGCAGATGACAGAGGAAAAATCCTGGGACAGATGGATGAAGCAAATGCTGCCCGGGTGACCAAGATCATGGAGCCAATGCGGTCGGAGTGACCAGGACCATGGAGCCTGACCGCTGGAACCGGGATGGAAAAATGCAGGAATGATTTCTTAGAAATAACAAGAAAAGATACGAAATCTTTTGGATAAGTGTAAAGATTATTCGGTCCGTGACCGATATTTATCTTGTAAGTAACAACAAACGCACATTGACAACTGAAGAAGGAGGTAAAGAAGTGACTAGTATGCCTGTAATGGATAAGAGTTCCGGCGTAAGGAATATCTTATCAGGAAAAACAGCAAAAACAAACGCTGACTCCATATCAGGCGGATTCGGACAGTTCATGAAGCAGTCAAATGCTTCCGGCACCGAACGATCAGAAGCAGTCGAAATAAAAGACGACAATCCGAAGATGAAAGTAAAGGATTCTTCTGATAGCAGCAGAGCGGATGCCGTTCGGGAAAGAATGGACAGAAACCGCCAGGATGATATGAAGTCACAAAAAACAGATGTCAAAGAAAAGACACCGGAAGAAATCGCCCAGGATCAGACGAAAGTCGCAGAAGCAGTTGGACAGATGATCACCGTGATTGCCCAGGAACTTGGAGTCACACAGCAGCAGGTGGAAGGCGCGATGCAGCAGCTGCAGATGTCCGGAGCAGAGCTGCTTACACAGGATGGTGTAAAGAACGTGATGATCGCTTTGACAGAAGGTGCCGATCAGATGTCGCTTTTGACGGATGAGACACTTTATCAATCTCTTACAGAAGTTCTGGACACCCTGGAGCAGACAGTAGACCAGCTGGCACAGTCCATGGGAATGGACAACATGCAGTTTGAAGACTATGTGCAGGAGATGATTTCATCCTTGCAGAAGGTAGCAGAAGATGCCGGCACAGAAACACTGATAAGTCCGCTGGCAGGGGATGTGGAAGAAGCTGTTTTCAGTCAGATCGCTCAGAATACTACAGAGAACAGTGGAAAATCCGAGAGCGTTACCGGAAATCAGGAAGGTGAAATGACGAAGACAGAGGAGAACTCAATGGATATCTTTAAAACAGATATGCAGGAGCAGTTCAGGGAACAGTCCGAACAAAGTGGACAGGAAAATCATTTCATGCAGGGTGGATTTGGTAATTCGATTCTCCAGTCACAGGGGCTGACTCAGGAAGTGGCAGATGTTCAGACAGCGTTCCAAATGCCGGATACCCGGGAAATCATGGATCAGATTATGGATTACATGAAAGTTCAGATGAAACCGGAAATGACCAATCTGGAAATGCAGCTTCATCCGGAATCCCTTGGAACTTTACATATTCAGATTTCCAGTAGAGAAGGCGTGATGACTGCACAGTTTACAACCCAGAATGCGGAAGTAAAGGCAGTTCTGGAAAGCCAGATGATGGAACTGAAAACCAATCTGGAACAGCAGGGAATCAAAGTGGAAGCAGTGGAAGTTACCATCGCAGAATATACGTTGAATCAGAACTTTAGTGGAGATACTTCCGGACAGAACAGACAAATGGGCGAGCAGAAAAAAGGCCGAAGCGTTATCAGGATCGAAGATCTGGATTCGGAACTTGAAGAGTTAAGCCCGGAAGAAAAGCTGACCGCTGAAATGATGCAGTCAGAAGGAACAACAGTAAACTACACAGCATAGGAGGAAAAAGAAATGAGTTTAGTAGCACCGGTTGAAAACGGAAAAATAACAGAATCGGCATCTACGACTTCCGTATCCAAAGCAAAATCTACAGCAGACCAGTACAGCCAGGATACCTTTTTAAAACTCCTGGTTGCGGAAGTGCAGAATCAGGATCCACTGGAACCCTCTTCCAATACAGAATGGGTTTCCCAGTATGCAACCTTCTCTGAACTGGAGACTATGCAGAGCATGAGTGCATCCTATGATCTGAGCAGAGCATCTGCACTGGTTGGAAAAATAGCCATCATGAAGGTGACCGGTTCCAACGGAGATACCAATCTGGTACAGGGCAAAGTAGATTATGTAACATACGACAGCGGAAAAGCACTGCTTAATATTAACGGAAATGCTTATTCTATCGACGATCTTTACAATGTAGTAGATGAAACATACTTAAATGCATATGATGCAGCTTATGAATGGACTGTTTCCATGAACAAGTTACCTTCCATCGGAAATGTAACTCTGGATGATAAGGATAAAATCACTGCACTTTATGAACAGTATGAGGAAATGGATGATTATCAGAAATCCTTTATCGCAACAGACAGTGTAACAAAGATCAAGGAATACCGGAACCGTATCAATGAACTGTTGAAAGAACAGTCTGCGGCAGAAGAAACACCGGCAGTAGATGAAACAGAAAATGCAGAAAACACTGGAAATGCAGGTGAAACGGAAACTGCTGAAGAAACAGGAAATACAGAAGAAACAAATGAAACAATTGACACAGGCGAAGGAGTAAGTGGAGAAGATGAAACTACAGAATAGTGGATTTCTTTCACTTGAACAGGTACAAAATCAGTATTTGAACCAGAAACCGGTAAGCAGTTCCGGCAAAGGTACAAATCAGATACCTTTTCAAAGCTATCTGGAGCAGGCAGAAGGAAAAAGGCTTTTCCTGGATGGAAATGTCAAATTTTCCAAGCATGCAGCAAACAGACTCAGCACCCGCAACATCGAACTTTCAGATACCCAGATGCAGAGACTGGAGGAAGGGACCAGGAGAGCGGGAGAAAAAGGAATCAAAGATTCGCTGGTACTGGTGGATTCGCTGGCATTTATTGTAAATGTACCAAGCAGCACCGTGGTGACTGCAATGGATCAAAGTGAAACAAAAGAAAATATTTTTACCAATATTGATGGAGCCGTAATTGTATAGCTGGACCTGACGGAAGCTACCATTCCCGACCGACAGAAGGAATGAAGGACGGCCCTCTGAAACAGGAGGAAAAATCTTATGATGAGATCAATGTATTCTGGTGTGGCAGGTCTTAAAACACATCAGACAAGAATGGACGTTATCGGTAATAATATCGCAAACGTTAACACAGTAGGTTATAAATCACAGTCTGTACAGTTCACAGAACTGTTATATCAGGCAACAAGTAATGCATCCGGACCAAACGCAACTGCCGGAACAGGTGGTGTCAATGCAAAACAGATTGGTCTTGGCGTAAAGACAGGAGCCATTTCTACAGCGATTACCAGAGCAGGTTCCGCTGAAACAACCAACAATCCTTTTGACCTGTGTATTACAGGTGACTCCTTCTTCGTAGTCAACAACGGACTGGACAATTTCTTTACAAGAGATGGTTCTTTCAACGTGGATGCAGCAGGTAACCTGGTGCTTTCCTCTACCGGTTATAATGTTATGGGCTGGCAGGTAGATGAAACCGGCAACATCAAACAGGATACCGTTTCTGCTCTTCGTATCATGAGTGCAGCCAATATGACTTATCCACCGGAATCTACAACTCTTGCTTATGTATCCGGTATCATTGATAAGAACAGTAAAGACTTTACCAATGCAGATGGTAAGGTTATGAATCTGAACTTCTATGACAAACGTGGTTATAGCTATACAGCAAAACTGGCTATTAAGGCAACCGGTACAGAAGGCCAGTACAGCTGTGAAGTGGTTAAAGTGCTGGATGCTAAGGGTAATGAAGTAGAAGGACTGACAGCAAAACTGGGAACAAATAATCTGGTTTCTTTTGCAGATGGGGATAAGACACTTAATGTTCCTTCAGAACTTGTGGCAGCAGCGGATGGCAATAGCTATATTTTTACAGCAGCCGATGGTAAAAAGTACACAATTAAAGAAGATGGAAATGGTGCTGTCACAGTTACAGATGAAGGGGGTACGGTTTTAAGCGGAGATGATTTGTCTTCCATATGGAAGGAAATTGCCACAAAATTTAATGTGGCAGATGCGGAAGCATTCCTGAATTATGGAACAACAGTAGCAGACCCTGCTGGCGGCGCAGATCAAATATATACTTTTGGCAGTAACTTTATATCTTTAATGAAAACTGCTGATACAAGCGTAAATCCGGCAACGTTGAAAATTACAGGTGAGCAGAAAGAAAACATTGTTCTTCGTTATGATCCGGGGACAGGTGAATTCCAAGGAATTGGTACTGCCGGAACTACATCAACTGCAATTTTGGAACTCACTGGATTGCCAAGTTTCAACAACATCACCATCGACTTCTCCGCATCTTCCAACGTAAACAATGAAGGAACCTCTACCGTATCGGCTACAAGCGGTGACAAAGACGGTTATGGTGCAGGTAGAAAACTGGGTGATATGACAGGTGTTTTCATCCAGAATAACGGTATGATTTACGCTACCTATGACAATGGCCAGAGCAAGCTTCTGGGACAGATCGCAGTTGCATCCTTTGCCAATGCCTCCGGCCTGGCAAAAGAAGGTGATAACCTGTATTCTGCAACACAGAACTCAGGCCAGTTTGATGGAATCGGTATTGACATCACAGCAGATGGCGGATACATGACCACCGGTGAACTGGAAATGTCCAACGTGGACCTTTCCGCAGAACTTACCGGTATGATCGTTACACAGCGTGGGTTCCAGGCTAACAGCCGTATCATTACAGTTTCCGACAGTATGCTGGAAGAACTTGTTAATCTGAAGCGTTCCTAATAGCAATTTGACATAAAGAAGTGGAAAATAATGTAAATAATTGTAAATAGGAGAGAGGAAAGGCATTTGTCTATTGTGGCAGATGCCTTTTTATACTACAAAATATTGTAATAAAAGTAGACAATCATACAAAAATTTAGTAAAATTGTTTGCAAAGGATACTTTTTTAGCGAAAGAAAAGTATATAAGGAGAAAAACGTTGGATATAGCATCATTAATTGGGTTAGTTGTATGTATCGTTCTGGTCGTTTTTGCTATCGTTGCCGGTAATGGTGTGGCTGCTATCATACACTTTTTGGATTTCCAGTCCGCACTGATTACATTCGGTGGTGCTTTCTGTGCGATTCTTGCGGCAAATACCATGCAGGACTTTATCGGCGGCTTAAAGAGTTTTACTCTGGTGCTGAAGAAACCTGCTTTCAATATTCAGGATATGATTCAGAAAATTATAGATTTATCAAATGTTGCGCGTAAGGAAGGTCTTCTTTCCCTGGAAGAAGCAGCAGGAGATCTGGATGATGACTTCCTGAAAAAAGGTATTTTGTTAATTGTAGACGGTACAGATCCGGAACTGGTCAGAGGAATCATGGAAACTGAACTGATCAGTATGGAAACACGACATAAAAAGAAAATTACATTCTGGGAGGATGTAGCTTCGATGGGACCTGCCTGGGGTATGATCGGTACTCTGGTTGGTCTCGTTAACATGCTCCAAAACATGTCGGACCCGTCTTCCATCGGACCGGCTATGGCGGTTGCTCTTATTACAACGTTGTATGGTTCTATGCTTGCAAACTGGATATGTACTCCGGTAGCAAATAAGTTAAAAGTAAACAACGCCAATGAAGTTCAGATGAAAGAGATTATGATAGAAGGTCTTTTATCGATTCAGGCTGGTGAAAATCCACGAGTTATTGAAGAAAAGCTGAAATCATTCTTAGCACCGAAGGACAGAATCAGTTCTTCCAATGAAGAAGGTGGTGAATAAGGATGGCAAAAAGACCACAAGATGAACCCCCAAAAGGGGCGCCGGCGTGGCAAAGTACCTTTGCAGACCTGATGAATCTTCTGCTTTGTTTCTTCGTACTTTTATTCTCCATGTCTACGGTGGATGCGCAGAAGTTTCAGATTATTGCCGCTTCCTTTTCACAGACCTTCAGCATCTTTGATGCCGGGTCCAATTCTATTGGGGAAGGCATGTTGATAGGAAATGGAATAAGCCAGTTGACAGAACTGGATAATTATATCAACGAAGTCGGGAAAATGGCAGAAAACGCCCAGACAGAATGGGAAGAAATGGATGATATTCAGAGCGAGGTTCAGGAGGTTGGTTTGCAGCAGTCTGAGGCCATGGCAGAAAAAATCGAAGAGGCTCTGGCAGAAAACGAACTGCAGAACGAAGTGGAAATGCAGGTGACTGCACAGTATGTGCAGCTGACCATGAAAGGAGCCCTGCTTTTTGATTCGGGCAGCGCAGAACTGAGAGAAGAAGCAAAACCGGTATTGGATAAGATAGGACTTATTTTGGAAAGATATGCAGAAGGCACCATAGAAATCGAAGGTCATACGGATAATATCCCGATTTCTACCAGTCGCTTTGCAAGCAATAATGAACTGAGCGGAAGCAGAGCTATTTCTGTGTTTGATTATCTGCTTTCCGTTACCAATCTGGATCCGGCCCATATTAAAAACGCCGGGCGGGGTGAATATGTTCCGGTAGCAGATAATTCTACTGCTGAGGGACGTGCAAAAAACAGAAGGGTTGAGATCAGAATCTATAACGATCTGTCAAGTGTAAACTAAAATCCGTTCAAAACACCGCGGTGACGAAAATCCGTTCCTGGTATAAATAGTTCCAATTTTACGGATTTACAGGAGATACATAAATGAAAAAGAATTTGTTTTCCATTATAATTTTAGTATTGTTGATTGTTAACATCGTATTGACATCGGTTATGATGTTAAGTGTTACTTCGACAAATAAAAAAACAGCAGATCTGGTTACAAAAATAGCCGGTGCCCTGGATATGGAACTGGCAAATACTGCAGCCGGGGAGGAAGAGACGGTATCTGTTTCCATGGAAGATACAGAAACCTATGATATTGCTGATGCTATAACCATTCCGCTGAAAAAAGGTGCAGATGGAAAAGATCACTATTTTATGGTTACGATTTCTCTTGCCATGGATAAGAAAAATGATGGATATAAAACATATGGTGAGACACTCTCTACCAAAGAAAGTCTGATTAAGAATGAGATCATCAATGTGATTGGAAGCTATACATTAGAAGAAATACAGGCTGATACAGATGGTGTGAAAGCGGAAGTATTGAAGCAGATTCAGAAGTTATTTGATTCTGACTTCGTTTACCAGGTTGCCTTCAGTGATGTGAAGTATTCCTAAAAGGAAAGCAGCGAAGCTGCATTTTGCAAATGGGGTTCTGAATAGTTACCCTATAATAATGATAAGGGCAAAAGGAGGTGAACGTGCATGGGTGAAGTCTTGTCCCAAGAGGAAATAGACAACCTGCTACAAGCCTTAAGCACTGGTGAAATTGATGCAGAACAAATACAGGATTCGGATGAGAAGCAGGTAAAGGATTACGACTTTAAACGCCCTGCAAAGTTCTCAAAAGAACACCTTCGAACCCTTGAAATCATATTTGAACATTACGGAAGACTGCTTTCTACAAATCTTCCGGTTTATCTTAGAAAAAATGTACAGGTATCGGTAAACAGTTCCGAAACGGTAACTTTTTCGGAATTTACAAATGCTTTATCCAATCCGGTTATTTTATCTATTTTGAATTTTAATCCGTTGGCCGGAAGTATCATTATGGAGCTTTCTCCCAATCTGGGCTTTGCAATCATAGACCGTATGCTGGGCGGACAGGGAGAACCGCTGGAAAGAACCAGGGATTTTTCAGA
>CAMFGH010000010.1 GCA_945949875.1 uncultured bacterium | reverse complement strand
TTCCTTGATCAGAAGTGTCTTATCCACATAATAATATTCCGATTGGGCACGAACATAATCGGAGATACCTATAGGAAGTGCCTTTTGGCCCTTCTTTTCCGCTTCCTTCACAAAATTTCCGGTTTTTACTCTTTTATCAATTGGTTTTTCTGCATCATCCGGCAGCTGCCAGCTTTTTCCGACTTTCACAGCTCCCGGAATTCTGTTTTCGTTACAAAGATATGTGACTGTACGTTCAGAAACACACCACTCATATGCTTTTTCTTTACACGTCTTCATAAACATTCCTCTTCCATCAATTGATATATCCCATATCATTTTTCTTTTATTCCATTATAAATATTTTTCGGCAATATATCAATCTGTTTTGATATATTGCCGAATTATTTCAACATATTTCCGCATTATTTCAATACATTTCTGTATCATTTCAACATGTTTCCGAATGTTTCTTCTTTTTCGCAAATCTGGAAATCAGCACCACAAAAGTAAGCGACAAAATATTGGACAGCGTAATCCGGATGATCATCAACATAATATAAATCAGAAGAATCACCTTTATTGTGATTTTTTTTGAGTGCTCCATCTTTTTCTCTCCCCCAGACATCTTGCCAATGTCTTTTATCTATTTCTTTCTGGTAAGAAATACAACCAGCAAAACAATCAGCGCAACAAGAACTGCAAATCCAGCCAGCGCTCCAAAAAGTAATCCTTCAATTCCTGATAATTTCATGATGATAAACCCTCCTTTGTTTTCAATATTTTCATTTTAACATGTGCATGATGTTTTTCAAAGGAAAATGAAAACCTCTGTTCATTCCGTTTTGAATTTGATAGAATAACTATAATTATGTAAAACAAAAAAGAGGTCCCTATGCAGAAGTTTTATGATTTTTGTGTACATGCAATAGAATACCTGAGTGCCATTCTTTTCAGCGTCCTGGCTGTAGCTGCTTTTCTGAAAACAGCTTATGTCAAAAATGCTTATGAAATTGTCATTCAGCTTACATGGGATAATCCAATCCTCAACCTTCTGTTTCTGGCTGTCTTTGCCCTTTTGCTTTGGCTGCTGGGAGAGTTTTTCAGCCACCGGAAGCACGGTGCACAAATCCTTCTGGTTCTCACCTGTATCTGGGTATTCTGCGTCTCCATGTTATGGACCTATTTTTCTAAAAGCGGTCCCGCCTCCGATTGCGGGTCTGTTTATTATGCGGCAAAGCAATTTGCCAAAAACGATTTCAGTGCTATCTCCTATCGGGATTCCTACTTTTCTGTCTATCCCTTCCAGCTTGGACTGGCCTTTTTTTATGAACTCATTTTCCGTCTGGTCAGAAACGATAATTTCCACATTCTGCAGGGGATCAATGCCATCTGTCTGGTCATTTGTACGATTTCCCAGTACCATTTATCCCGATACTTTTTTAAAGAAAAAAAGGTGCATATCTACGGGCTTCTGCTGACTGCGTCCTGCATTCCTTTCATTATGTATGGTTCCTATATTTACGGTGAAATTCCATCCTTTGCTTTTCTCTTATCCGGCAGTGCCCTGCTTCTTTCTTTCTGGAAAGCCGGAAAGATCCGCTATGGGATCCTGTCTGTCCTGGCCATCACTCTGAGTGTGATGGTGCGGAAAAACAGCCTGATTTTCCTGATTGCACTAACGATTATTTCGGTTTTGCTTTTGATAAAAATGCACCGGGAACTTTCCTCCCGTGCAAAGCTCCTGTTTATCAGTCAGTTTCTGATTTTGGTGGTATTATCTACCCAGATACTGCCTATGGTACAGCACATGTACGCCAATCGCACCCGGACGGAACTTAATTCCGGCATTCCTTCCAGCACTTATCTGGCTATGGGACTGATGGAAGCGGATGCGGGCCCCGGTCACTACAGCGGATATAACTTTGATACCTTTACGGTTTCCGCAGATTATGATGCAGACCTTGCATCTGAAATCGGCTGGACAGACTATAAGCATCAGGTGGATCTCTTTTTATCT
This sequence comes from uncultured bacterium, assembly GCA_945949875.1. Taxonomy (GTDB): domain Bacteria; phylum Bacillota; class Clostridia; order Lachnospirales; family Lachnospiraceae; genus 1XD8-76. The sequence continues at coordinate 43,033 of CAMFGH010000010.1, read as the reverse complement.
CATCCCGGATATGCGCTTTCTTTCATGACAGAAAAATTTCTGGATCAGTGGCTCAATGCCGGTTGGGCGATCTTTGATTCCATTTATGTTTCTTTTGGAGAACGCCTTCCTATAATAGAAAGCTGTTTTTCCGGTTCCCTGTATCATGTACTGATAGAATATATGTCCGGCTATCAGCTTGTTTTATATTTTTTCACGGCCATAGGGTGCCTTGCCCTGCTCCCGAAATTCCAGCGGAAGAGAAAAAACGGTATGCCTAATCTCAGCTTTGACAAGTGCGACTTAAAATCCGGCAAATCCAATTTTGATTCCGGCAAGTACGACGTAACTTCCGAAACGTCCGGATTAGATACTGGCCTGATCCAGAATTCCCCCTGCCACTTACTGTTTCTTCTGACAGCTTTTGGCGGTTTTCTGGTTTACACTGCCTGGGAAGCCAGCGGACGCTATATTTTACCTTATGCAATCTTTGTCCTGCCTAATGCTGCATTTGGAGCACATATTTTTATCAATCAATGTAAAGGATTATTTCTGAAATGGAAAAAGAAATAACTGTGAAGAAAGAAATAACTGCAAAGAGCGAAATGACTACAAAGAACGAAATGACTACAAAGAATGAAATGACTACAAAGAAAAAAATCCTGTTTTTCCTGCTGGCAGCATGTGTCACAGCAGGTTTGTTCCGATATTTTTATATCCTTTCTCCGTTTATATATTTTACAAACGATGATCTTTTTTTTAAGACCATAGCTTCCGGAGAAGTGACTGGAGAGCCTTGTTCCCGGCTATGGTATATCGGTTACCCGGTGGGACTTGTGATCAGCTTATTTTACAAAGCATTTCCATCCATGCCCTGGTATGGTCTTTTCTTATGCTTTTTTATCGGCATTACCATGTCCGTTGTGCTTTATAAAATGCTGACGGTATGTCAAAAGATTTCCACACGGATCATTACAGTGCTTCTGTTTAGTATCCTGGTTTATGGCTTTCTGTTTCTGCATATCGCGGAACTTCAGTTTACCACTATCACCGGTATTGTTGGTGCCGGTGCTGTGTTCTTATTTTGTTTTTGGGAACCACAGGAATCCTTCAAAGCATCCTTTTCTTCCGGAATCGGATTTCTTATCCTGTCGGCTCTTTCCCTTTGTATTCGGGATAAAGGCTTTTTGATGTTATTTCCTTTTATCGGTATGCTGGGTATTTCTAAATATCTGGATGGGGAGAAAAAGCTTTTCACATTCACCCAAAAACGGAAAAATCTTTTTGCTATGGGTGGAATATTTGTCCTTCTCATGGCAGCTGTCATGCTGATTGGCAAACTGGCCTATAGCAGCCCGGACTGGAAAGAATTCGGAGACTATACCGGTGCCAGTGAAACCATTTATGATTACACCGGCTACCCGGATTATGATACTTATCAGGATGTTTATGAGCAGCTTCACCTGACCCGTTCTTCTTACGAGGCCGCATCACATCATTACAATATCCAGCTGGAGCCTAAAATCAACAAAGAAACCATGGAAATACTGGAACAGGTAGCTTTGCAGGACCTGGCAGAAAAAACCACCTTTTCTGCCAAAGCAAAAGAAATGCTGTCCTTTTTTATCGATCGTCACCTGTCTTATACCGACAGGCCACTCAACTTACTGGTATATGCCTGCTACATTCTCTTTTTCCTTGCAGCGGTTCTTTGCCGGCAGAAAAAGGCTGTCCGGGATATTCTGTTTACCGGTGTTGCCCGCATGGTTATCTGGGTCTATCTTGTCTACAATGGCAGGCTTCCGGCTCGTGTGTCCCAGGCAGTTTATATCGCAGAGCTTCTTATTTTATTGGCAATTGCCCTGAAATATAAATTATGGAAATTCTCCCTGGATGCAGCCTTGTGGAAATCTTCACCCAGAGTTGCACAAGAAGAATCATCCTTTGAAGCCGCACCAGAAAACCCTTCCCGCGACGCAGCTCTGAGAAATATCCCGAAAAGCACTTTGAATATTCCGTATATTTTCTGGTGCCTTATCCTATGCTGTTTTGTATTTCTGGCATATCGATTTGGATTTCCAAAAGCAAGAGCGGCTGCCGATGAAGCATCCTCCCGTTTGCAGTTCAGCCAGTCCTTTGTGGATATCAAGGACTATTTTGCCGATCACCCGGAGAATTTGTATTATTTAGACATGAACTCTTTTGGTTCCTTTACCGAAGATGGTCTGCAGGGCGGCATAAATACTTACGGAAACTATCTGTTTATGGGCAGCTGGGTTCCCCACAGTCCCTGGTATGCAGAGAAGTTTGAAAGATCAGGTATAAAAGAAGCCGATGCTGCTGCCGCTTTGTTTGAAAACCCCAATGTATATGCAGTCTTCATGAAAACGGAAGGCACCGGCTACGAATATTTATCTGATTTTTATGCGGAAAACTATCCCGGCGTAACGCTGGAAGTGGTAGAGGAAATTACGGTTTCCAATGATATCACATTCCAGATTTTACAGGGTAGTCTTTCGGATTTATCATATTAAGAAACTATTCTTTACTCTTCGATTCGGACCGGATCAGACACACTGACTTTATGATCGTACCAGGTGCCTTTTTTGCCCAGCAGAGCCAGATCAAACTCTGCATCCAGATAAGGTACCGGTACATCAAATCCGTTCACTTCTTCTGTCATTCCATCACGGTATGTCACGCTGTCAATGGTGGGCTCAAGCACCTTTGCCCCTGCCTTTTCAGCATCCTTAGCCAATCCGCTATATAGATTTACGATATTTTTGGAAGTCAGGCTGATATGAATCATCATCTGTCCATTCTTTACGGTAAGGGTACCCTTTCCTTCGCAAGCTTCATTTACGTGAAACATACTGCTGTCTGTATCGAAATCTGCTGAATACACACCATCTTCCAGCGTTGCGTTTTCTTTTTCTGCTTTTTCCTGACCTTTCGATGCCATTGCTGCTGCAGTGTGTGCCACATAAAGTGCCTGCACTTCCTCGATTCTGCCAAGGCCGGCAATCTGTGTTTCCACTTCTTCAAAAGCACCGGCTGCTTCAAACATGCTCTTCCAGGAATCTTCATCCTCTCCTGCCATATCATTATTGGCATGATCCCCCGCTACCACCATCAGTGGTCTGAGAATCACCTTCGTATATCCTGCTTCTTTTACCGCTTCGATTACATTTTCACAGGCAGTTTCTTCCGGCTCCCCTTCTACCGTGCCGATAAACACATTTTCATAGCCAAGCTTTTCCATCTGGGTCTGCATCTGACTATAGGTAACCTTCGCAGTATGGGAAGTTCCATGTCCCAGAAGCACAAATGCCACACCATCCTTTGCTGCAGATGCTGCATCTTCATATCCTGCCTCTTTTACCGCTGCCACTGTGACAGCTTTTGCAACAGTCTCTTTATCTTCATTTATAACCGATGCATCCGAACCCACTTCGCCCAAAAGAGGCTCAGCAATTTTTACAGACTCAAATTTGTCTTCATATGCAGAAACAGCATCCATCATTTCATCATATTCCGCACCGTGCATCAAATGCGTGGGCTGGATGATCAGGTTTTTCACACCATTTTTCACTGCTCGTTCCAGTGCCTGATCCATATTATCTATCTTCTCATTGTCACGAGCCTGTACATGATTGATGATAATCTGGGCAGTAAATGCTCTTCTGACTGACCAGTCCGGATTGGCATCCTGAATCGCTTTTTCGATGCCTCCGATATCAGCCACCCTGCTGTCATTGAAAGAAGTTCCGAAGCTTACCACCAGAATTTCATTTTCACCAATATCGTCTGCATTCAGTGAATCGTCTTTTGAAGCATCACCGGTATCTCTCCCGAAATAATCAGGGTCCGCATTTTCCCCTGAAACCAGCTGCTTTTGTGTATCTGTTAATGCATCCCAGGCTGCCTTTGCCTCTGCGCACTGGCTATCTGTTTCCTCTGTTCTTACCTGCACATAAATGGCATCAATCAGCTCTGCCACATGGTCTGCCAGCTCCTGATTGGAAAGGGAACCTTCTTCTGTGTCTGCCACCTCAGTACCTGTCACCTGTGTGTCATCAACCTGTACTTCTTTCTCAGATGTCTCTACGATTTTGGTACTTCCGCATCCTGTAAATAACATGCACGCCATGGTAACAAGAGACAATAACAATACAATTTTCTTTTTCATGCTTTTACGAGAACTTTTACTCATATTCTTTTTCATACTCATACCTCATCATTTTATAATAAGAGAGTCGCTTGAGACTCTTTCGCGTCCGAGCGGTATACGAAGCATAAACTTCATCTCCGCGAAGTACGCATCTCTGCAGAGCATTTTGTTTCACAGGAAATTGAGAAATAATTATCTAAAATAAAAATGTAAAACAAAAAACTCCCGGTCCGTATAACCGAGAGTACTGCATGCAAAAGAAAACATAATATGCTGAAAAAACAATACACCGAAAAAAATGTCGTTCCATTTCACATTATGTAAACCATCCAACCAATTACTCGTGGCACACGGATCTGACAGCGGGCAGGTCTCCTGACTTACAGATATACAGCATGACCGCCTTCCCGTTTCCAGTGGCTGAAGCCTTTCAGCTTCCGGGCATTGCTAGAATCTGTTTACAGTGACGAGTTCGTACAGGACTTACACCTGTTTCCCTTTTCACCGGAGGTTCCCCTCCGACACCTACTGCGACTATTTTGAAAAGTATGTTAACACTTATTTTTCATATGTCAAGACTCTTCTGCTTATTTTTTTGTTTATTATCCGTCTTTAATCAGTTTTATCTTTTATCCACGTCTTTCTTTTACCCTCGCCTTTCTTTTACCCTCGTCTTTCTTTTACCCTCGTCTTTCTTTTACCCTCGTCCTTTGCTCTGCCCTGTTTATTCATGTGTCTGGATATAATCCGTTATAGATTCTGTGCAGATTTTCATGTGAATTCCAGTTGCTTTATATATTTGATCCATACCAATCAGCAATTACTGCCTATATATCTGATTATATTTCCAGACAGTATTTTTCTTTGATACAATTTCCATCTCGGGTATTGATTTACCACCCGGTCACAAAGCAATGGAATACAGGCAGTAGTATTCTGCAGCCCCTTCTCTGAATTTACTTTGAAATGACTTTTGGATGGATTTGTTATACTGCCTAAACATGCATGCCAATTCTTTCAAGCAGTAAATATAACCAGAGATGATTCGAAAAAAGTAATATTTGGTGTGACTTTACAGCCTACATTACATGATTTCTTTACACGCAGTAATCCCTGTTAACGAGCATACGAGCATATCAAAATGCAGCCTTGACAAGTATATGAAAAGTGAATTTATCCCCTATTCTCTCCCTCTTTCACGATCATCAAAGAATAATACCCCGCCTGTTCCGGGAGTTCCTCTACTCCGTAATACACATGTTCCTCCGGCATACCACAGTTTTCGACCATGATCACTTCTCTTCCACTTTGAGCAATGGCATCCTTTATTTCCTGCATTCTGCTGCCGGCTTTCATCAGCACATAATTCCCCGGAAGTTCAAAGAAGCCCTGCGCCAGAAAAGTCCTTTCCGCTTCAGAAGTCCTTTCCGCTTCAGAAGTCTTTTCCGCTTCAGAAGTTCTTTCCGCTTCAGAAGTCTTTTCCTCTTCAGAACTCTTTTCTTTCAAATGAACTGCAGGTACAATATGCAGCTGCTCCTGCCATTCACAAAGAGAAACCCCGGCCCGTGCTGCCACTGCGCAAAAGGAGGGGATGCCACTGACTAATTTTGTCTCATAGCCTTTCTGCTGAACCCGTTTCTGTACATAAAGGTAAGTAGAATAAATCGTAGGATCACCTAAGGTAAGAAAGACCACATTTTTCCCCTGCTTAAGATATTTCTCGATACGTTCCGCTGCGGCTTCGTGGTTACGGGCCTGCTCTTCCCGATCCCGTGTCATAGGCATCGGAACCGACAAAAGAAACTTTTCCGCAAGCTCCGGAACAGCCTGCTCTGCTATTTTATAAGCAACGGTTTCTTCTGCTTTTGCTCCCGGAAGAGCTATTATGTCATTCTCACGAATCAGTCTGACTGCCTTGATCGTCATCAGTTCCGGATCACCGGGTCCCACACCTACCCCAAATAATATGCCTTTCATCCAACTTTCCCTCTCAGTCTGTTTTTGACTCCCTTAACCCACCGTCTAAGGCAAGTGGGATTGCGGTAGCCTTTTGTCAAATATCTCTGCTTGTATTTCTTTTCCTGCATTTCTATCGATTTTCAAATCTATCTGTTGTACTTCTGTCTCCCATTATACGAAGTACCTTAATTATATTTCAACTCAAAATCCTGTTTTCCGTATTCCCGCTTCCTCTTTTCTTTTGTTGAAAATCCAAATACGCTATGGTATGATACTCCCCAAACAATGGTCTGGGAAGAAGGTTTGGTATGATGAAAAAAGCGGGAAAAATTTTCTTATTTGCTGTTCTTGCCCTGGGAATCCTGGCTTTCCGGGAATCAAGCGCCTCTGCAGAGGCAGTAGATTTTTCTGCGGAAGCAGAAAAAACCCAGTTGTCTCCAACTCCATTTATCGATATGGCCGATGGGGAATATACCATTGCAGTGGACTTAGAAGGCGGCACCGGAAGGTCCTCCATCAACTCCCCCTGCACCATGATCGTAAAAGATGGTCTGGCCTCTGCCCAAATCCTCTGGAGCAGCAGCCATTATGACTACATGATCGTCAACGACATAAAATATGTGCCGTTAAACGAAGAAGGAGATTCTGCTTTTCAGATTCCAATTACCGTTTTGGATGAACCTATGAAGGTTATCGCTAATACCACTGCCATGAGTGTGCCCCATGAAATCGAGTATACTCTTGTATTTCATTCTGATCAGATTACTGCTGTCAATGTCACATCTCATAATACCGAAAGCCTGAATGCCCGCACTAATTTCATTGTTATTTTTGGTGTTGTTTTCATTATCGCCCTTTGTGTGATAGCGTTATGTATCTGGCTTTTTATCCGAAACAAAAAGAGGAGAAACATCTGCCTTTCTTGGATCTGTATTTCTTTGATTTGTATTTCTCTGATCTGTATTTTTTCGATGGGAATCATTCTGTTTGGCTTTCTGTCCGGGCGCTCCGGAAATGCCCAGTCAGGAAAAGAATCTGCTTCCACCTGGCAGGCAGAAATCAGAGAGATCGAAGGACTTACTTATACAGAACGTATGCCCCTCTCCTATGCAGACCAGTTTGCAGTGGATTTTTATGAGAGTGGTTACGCATGCATACAGATTGCCGGAGAAGGGGCTTTTCTGCTTGTCCCGGAAGATGCTCCGGTACCTCAGAATCTTCCGGAAGATATGACTTTACTGAAAAAACCGGTATCGAATATCTATTTAGCGGCATCCGCTGCTATGGATATGTTTGTCGCCTTTGATGGTCTGGATCATATCGCATTTACCGCACTAAAGCAGGAAGACTGGTTCATCGACGGTATCCATGAGTCCATGGAACAAAACAAGATCACCTACGCCGGGAAATATTCTGCTCCGGATTATGAACAGATTCTGGCAGGTGGTTGTGAACTGGCCATTGAAAATACCATGATATATCACTCCCCGGAGGTAAAAGAGCAATTGGAAAAATTCGGTATTCCGGTTCTGGTAGACCATTCCAGTTATGAATCCCACCCGTTGGGCAGAACAGAATGGGTCAAGCTATACGGACTTCTTACCGATCACCTTTCCGCTGCGGAATCTGCTTTTGACAGGCAGGAAGCCGCATTTGCAGATATTCGTTCAGAAGAAAAGTCCGGAAAAACCGTGGCGTTCTTTTATATCACCTCAAACGGGCAGGTCAATGTCCGTAAATCGTCCGATGCCATGGCAAAAATGATCGATATGGCCGGAGGAACCTACCTATTTGACCATCTTGGTGACAAAGACGATACTGCCAGTTCCACCATCAGCATGCCCATGGAAGAATTTTACGCATCTGCAAAAGATGCAGATTATATTATTTATAACAGTACCATTGAAGGAGAACTGCAAAGCATAGATGAACTGCTGACCAAAAGCAGTCTTCTTGCTAATTTTAAAGCAGTACAGGATGGTAATGTATTTTGTGCAACCCGGAATATTTATCAATCCTCCATGGAACTGGGAACTATCATTGCAGATATTCACTATATGATGGAAAATGAGGATCAGAACCTCACCTACCTGTACCGTCTGAAGTAATAGCCCAAAGGAGAAACATGAATACCAAAAACTATCGTTTTCCAATCGCATATGGCATACTGATTTTTCTCGTCCTGATACTTCTGGCCTGTAATATCAGCATCGGAAGCATCCTGGTACCTTTTCAGGATGTTCTGCATATTGTAACCGGTGGATCTGCAGAGCCGGTATATCAGGATATTGTCCTTCAGATTCGATTCCCCAGAGCGGTGGCTGCCATGATACTGGGGGGTGCACTGGCTCTTTCCGGCTATCTTCTGCAGACTTTTTTCCACAACCCCATTGCCGGGCCATTTGTTCTGGGCATCTCATCCGGTGCCAAGTTAACGGTTGCCCTCCTCATGGTATTCTGCCTTGCCCATACGCTTCCGATCAGTTCCTTTTTGATGATTGCGGCAGCCTTTGCAGGGGCCATGCTTTCCATGGGATTTATTCTGATTCTTTCCACCGTTTTGCATCAAATGTCCATGCTGATTGTGGGCGGTGTGATGATCGGCTATATTTGTACTGCAATTACGGAATTTCTGGTTACCTTTGCCGACGACTCCAATATCGTCAATCTTCATAACTGGTCCCAGGGAAGTTTTTCCGGCATCAACTGGGAAAATGTAGGGGTAATGTCCATCGTTGTCCTGAGCACTTCTGTAGTTATCTTTTGTATGGCAAAGCCTATCAGCGCATACCTGTTAGGAGAATCCTATGCCCGGAATATGGGGATTCCGATTAAAGCATTTCGCGTGATGCTGGTGGTACTGTCCAGTATTCTTTCTGCCTGTGTCACTGCTTTTGCCGGTCCTGTTTCCTTTGTGGGCATCGCTGTTCCACATCTGGTAAAAAATCTGTTCGGCAGCGCAAAACCCATTCTTATGATTCCGGCATGCTTTCTGGGCGGTGGTGCCTTCTGTCTGTTCTGCGACCTGATTGCCAGAACAGCCTTCGCTCCTACAGAACTTAGCATCAGTACCGTGACTGCTATTCTGGGGGCACCTATTGTAATCTATGTCATGATTCGTCGCAGGAAAGGAGCAGATGGTCAATGAATAAGGATTTGACAGACAAAGAATATATCTTTTGCACGAAAGGGCTTTCCGTCGGTTATCAGGGTATTCCGCTAATCCGGGATATTACCCTGAAGGTAAAGCAGGGAGAAATCCTGACTCTGATCGGACCTAACGGAGCCGGTAAAACCACCATTTTAAAAAGTCTGATCAATCAGCTTCGTCCCATTTCCGGCTGCGTTGTTCTAAAGCAGCAGGAAATTCAGTCTATAAATCCGACACTTCTGTCACAAAAAATGTCTATTGTTTTAACAGAGAAAATTCATCCTGAGATGATGACCTGTGAAGATGTGGTGGCAACCGGGCGTTACCCGTATACCGGTCGTTTTGGCATATTGAATGATCATGACAGAAATGTCATAAAAGATTCCATGGAACTTGTACACATAACAGAGTTGTCAGAAAAGAATTTTTTACAGATATCCGATGGGCAAAAACAGCGTGTCATGTTGGCAAGAGCACTTGCTCAGGAACCGGACATTCTTGTCCTGGATGAGCCCACTTCCTTTTTAGACATTCGCTATAAACTGGAGTTTCTATCCATTCTCCAGACCATGGCCAGAGAAAAAAATCTGACTGTGATCATGTCTCTTCATGAGCTGGATTTTGCCAGACGGATCTCCGATAAGATTGCCTGCATCAAAGGCGACTATATCCATCGTTTCGGCAGTCCGGAAGAGATTTTTTCAGGGAATTATATTACAGAACTATTTGGGATCACCACCGGATCCTATGACGGGCTTTCCGGCAGTCCGGAGCTTTCTAAAGTATCCGGCAGCCCAACATGCTTTGTATTTGCCGGTGGTGGAACCGGCACTCCACTGTTTCATAAGCTGCAGCGGCAAGGCATTCCATTTGCCGCGGGGATCCTGTGGGAAAACGACCTGGATTATCCCTGTGCCAAAGCTTTGGCCACAGAGGTCATCAGTATCCCGGCTTTTCAGGAGCTGACACCAAAGCAGATAAAACAGGCCGAGGATCTGATAGGTCAATGCGAAAACGTATACTGCACACTGACAAAAGAGATGCTGGAGCACTTGCCGGAGCCGCTCCTTAAACTGATCCAAAACAGCTCCTCTACAGAATAGTCTCATATCAGGATAGCCTCTTATCAGATTATTCGGAGCCGGCAGGCAGTCTACTCCACCTTCATCATCCGATATCCTACCCCGATATGAGTCTGGATATATTGGGGTGATTCCGGCTGACTTTCTATTTTTTTACGCAGGGTAGCCATAAAGACCCGAAGTGAGGCAATATCATTGTCCCAGCTGCTGCCCCAGATACTCTGTGTGATAAAGGTATGGGTCAGAACCTTCCCTACATTTCTGGAAAGAAGACACAAAAGCTTATATTCAATGGGCGTAAGATGAAGCTCCTCTTCTCCCAGATAAGCGCACCCGGCAGCATAATCCACACGAAGCTGACCGTTGGTAAAAAGAGAAGTTTCTACAGGGGATTCATTCTGCATAATAGCAAGTCTCCTCTGGGTAACCCGGAGCCTTGCCAAAAGCTCTTCTACAGAGAAGGGCTTTGTCAGATAATCATCTGCCCCTGCATCCAGCGCATCGATTTTATCCGTGTCTTCACTTCTTGCACTGATCACGATAATGGGCACATTGGACCAGGTTCGTATTTTTTTGATCACCTCTACTCCATCCATATCGGGAAGCCCCAGATCCAGCAGGATGATTTCAGGATTGTGGGAAGATGCTTCCATAATCGCTGAATCACCGTTCTGGGCTGTCAGATAACGATAGTCATGTGCCCGTAAGGTGGTGGAAATCAGATTTCTTACAGATGTATCATCTTCTACGACCAATATCAATGGTTTATTCATGAACTTGTACCTCCCCGGCAGGTAATGTTATGGTAAACACCGTACCATGCGGTGTATTATCGGATACTTTTATGGTGCCTCCATGGGCTGTAACAATAGATTTGCAAAGAGAAAGGCCAAGACCCAGGCTTCTCCTGCTATCCGCCACTTTATTGGCTCCTGTGTAGAACATATCAAATATCCGCTCTTTCACTTCATCCGGTATTCCATCCCCATCATCTGAAATGGATACTACTGCATTACTTCCCTGTTTCCATGTTTTGATCAGAATGTTGGAACCCTTTTGTGTATATTTAATCGCATTATCTACGATGTTAATGATGACCTGAACCATCAGTTTGGCATCCATTTTCGCCAGCAGATAGTCTTCTTTGTGTTCCACTGTGATATGGTGTTCCACGCTTTTCCGGTTTACATGCTGCAATGCTTCCGTAATGACATCATCCATCAGGTCTTCGGACATACGAAGGTTCAGTCGTCCGTCCTCGATTCGCGTTACCGACAACAGATTTTCAACCAGATTGATCAGCCACATGGAGTCGTCATAAATATCCATATAAAGCTGCTTTTTGGTCTCTTCATCAAAAGAATCCCCGTTGGAAAGCAGGTTACTTGCGTTGCCGGAAATGGAAGTCAGCGGGGTACGCAGATCGTGGGAAATGGCACGTAAAAGATTGGCCCTGAGCTGTTCATTCTTTGCCAGAATGGCGGCTTCCTCTTTCTCTTTTGCATTTTTTGCATTTTCCATGGAAAGGGCACACTCACCAAGAATGGACAAAAGAATACTGTTTTCAAAGGAGTCAAAAGGTTTCGAGCCGATATCAATGCCAACAACACCATACACCCGGTCATTTACCCTTACCGCAAGATAAAGGCACCTTGCTCCGGAAAGTGTTTCCGTCGTGGCTCCTGCATGCTTGTTGTTCTTCAGTACCCACTGTGCTACTGCCTTTTCTTCTTCCCTGCATACCTCTTCTTTTGTGATGCCTTCCCCTGTTTCTTCATCCGAAACCCTGAAAATATAGGGTTCTCCCAATTGTCCTTTTGCGGTCAGATAAAATACGATATCTTTTCCAAGCAGTTTCATCAGCTGATTGGCAGTTGCGGATACCATTTCATTTTTATCCTTTGCCTGCTGCAAAAGCTGATTGGTATCAAACAGGATTTTGGTACGATAGGCTGCCTGTGCTGACTGCTTCGCGTGATTTTTCAATCTTGTGGCAAGTGTTCCGGTAAGAAAGGCTGCCAAAAACATAATCAGAAAAGTAACCGGATATCCCTGTCCATAAGCCTGAAAGGTAAATTTCGGCTCTGTAAACAGGAAATTGAATACCAGGACACTGACAATGGAAGAAATCAGACTGTACATCCGATGCGTGGTGATCACAGAGGTAACCAGTACTCCCAGAACGTAAACCGTGATAATATTGGCTTCTGCAAATCCCAGATGACGGAAAAGCATTCCGATCAGAGTCACACCAATTAAAATCACAATACTTTTCAAGATATCCACTGCAGAAATGACAATATGATTATTCCATTTTCCCTTTTTTGCCCGATAGGCTGAAACTCTGATCTCGGTATCCGGAATAATATGGACATCCAGATTCGGTGCATTGGCAATCAGTTTTTCTGTTAAGGAAGGCCTGCTGAATATGCTTTTCCGTGTTGCAGCACTTCTTCCTATGACGATCTTTGACACGCCGGAAAGTCTTGCAAATTCTGCAATCTGAAAGGAAACATCGTCCCCATATACCGTTTCTATCTTGGCCCCCAGCTGCTCGGCCAGATGCATATTGGCATGCAGTCGTTTTACATCTTCCTCCGGCATAGCGGATGAGTCAGGAGTTTCTACATATAACGCTGTAAAAATTCCCCGGAAAGCACTGGCCATTCTGGCTGCAGTACGTATGATCTTGGCATTGGATGGAGAAGACGAAAGACATACCAGAATATGCTCATCTGTATGATAATCACTGTGGCTTTTTATTCTGGCACTTTCTGTCAGCAGATTGACCCTGTCTGCACAGCGGCGAAGGGCAATTTCCCGCAGTGCGGTAAGGTTTTCCAGGGTGAAAAAATGGTCCATGGCCTGTTTCGCCTGAGCCGACTTGTACACCTCCCCGGAACGCATACGCTCCAGCAGTTCCTGGGGCTCGATATCCACCAGTTCCACCTGGCTCGCCTGATCAAAAACAGAATCCGGTATACGTTCACGCACCAGGATTCCCGTTATGGATGCAACCGTATCGTTCAGACTTTCAATATGCTGCACATTTACTGTGGTATAAACATCTATTCCGGCATTTAACAATTCTTTGATATCCTGATAACGTTTGGCATGACGACAGGATGGTGCATTGGTGTGGGCCAGTTCATCCACCAGAATAAGCTGGGGCTTTCTTGCAAGGGCTGCATCAATATGAAATTCCGAAAGCATAATACCATTATAATCTGTGACAAGATTCGGAATGCATTCCAGCCCTTTTACCAAAGCAGCTGTCCGTGGGCGGGCATGAGGCTCGATATATCCGGCAACAACATCTATACCCCGATGCTTTGCTTCATGTGCTGCTTTTAACATGGCATAGGTTTTTCCAACCCCTGCTGCATATCCGAAAAATATCTTCAAATGCCCTCTGGCTTTGCTTTCTTCTTCCTCTTCCACTTCCTGTAACAGCATTTCAGGATTCTGCCTGCTCTGGTCCATTTCTGCACCTCCTTTCCCTGCAAAACTAATTCATTTTATCACAATTTATCGTTCCCATCTTCTATCATTTTTTCAAAAAACATTTTTTCTTTATGTTCCGGATCGATTTCTTTTCTGTTGCTTTCTAAAAAGGTGTCGATTCGTTTCATGACAAGATATCCTAAAGCAAATACTATGATGATGACCAAAGGTAGTAGCAATTCTTTCATCTGATTACGCTTCCCCTGCTAAATATGAAAACATTTTTGCATATTCTTTCTGTTACCAAGCACTAAAATGGTATCGTTTAAGGTAAAAATAGTCTGTGGAGTAATATTCATATCCATTTTTCCGGAACGCTTGACCGCCATAATATTGATTCCATGTTTTTTACGAACATCCACCTCACCCACACTTTTGCCGATCCATTTCTCCGGTACTGTGATTTCAAAAATCGCATGATCTTCATCCAGTTCAATATAATCCAGAATATGGTCTGCAGTGTAACGAATGGCGGTCCAGTCTGCCAGCTGTTTCTCCGGATAAACGATCTCATCCGCCCCATTCCGCCGCAGGAACTTTTCATGTACATCCCTGGCCGCACGGGATACCACCAGCTTTGCTCCCAGTTCTTTTAACAAAGAAGTAGCTTCCAGGGAACTTTGAAAATTATCTCCAATGGCTACAATGCAGACATCAAAATTGTTTATGCCAAGAGACTCCATAAAGTCCGCGTTTGTGGCATCGCCAATTTGTGCATTCATGACATAAGGAAGCACCGCATTCACTCTGTTTTCATTCTGATCCACAGCCATGACCTGATGATGCATCTCATTCAGTTTCATTGCAATGTGGCGTCCGAATCTTCCAAGTCCAACTAATAATACTGATTTCATTCTTCTTCTCCTACTCGTAATATGTATTTATCAATCTCTCGCTTTTTTCTGTTCACAGATTCATTCCTCCTACCCGACTGTTATTTTCTCCTGTGGGTATTTGGATGCAGCCATCCCCTTACCGGACATTGCTGCAAAAATCAGGGTAAGCCCCCCTACTCTGCCAAAAAACATCAGTCCGATCAGCATAAACTGTGAAATCAGCCCCAGCCGGGGTGTGATTCCAAGGGTCAGACCCACCGTTCCGATGGCAGATGCCGTTTCAAACATGGCTGTCAAAAGCGGAATGCTTTCCAGCCGGCTGATGATCATGGCACTGCTTTCAAACAGCACAATGTACATTAGAAAAACAGTTGCTGCGGTCCGTACGGTATCATTCGGAATACGTCTTTTAAAAAAATGGGTATGCTCCCGATGACGGAAAACCGATAAGGCCGATGAAAACAGCACTGCTATGGTTGTGGTCTTCATACCACCGGCTGTGGAACCGGGGGAGCCACCAATCAGCATCAGCATGATGATCAGCATACGTCCCGTTTCTGACAGTCCTGTCAAGTCCGCTGTATTAAACCCTGCTGTTCTTGGTGTCACTGCCTGAAACAGGGAGCAAAGAATTCGTTCTCCGAGAGGCAGATCTGTAAATTCAAAAAAGTAAAAATAAAGAGTCGGAAAGATGATCAGCAAAGCAGTTACTGTAAGGATTACCTTGGTCTGTACCCTGTATTTCTGAAAATGCCATTTGTTTTTCTTGATATCTTCCCATGTTAAAAATCCAATACCACCAATGATGATCAATGCCATTATCGTAATATTTATAAAACCCACTGAGGAAAAAGCAGTCAAAGAGGAAAAGGGTTCCTCTATACCATTTAAATCAAATCCTGCATTGCAGAATGCAGAAACAGAATGAAAAACAGAGTACCATACCCCTTTTCCAATCCCATATTTTCCACAAAATGTCGGCATCAGCAAAACTGCTCCGATCAGTTCGATCAGCACTGTGGTCTTCAGGATAAACTTGGTAAGCCGGACTATGCCCCCCAGATGGTGGGCAGAAATCGCTTCCTGCATGGTACTTCTCTGCATAAGACCTATTTTCCGTCCCGAAACCACTGCAATGGATACTGCAACAGTGACAATCCCCATTCCTCCGATCTGAATCAGGATCAGAATCACCCCCTGCCCAAAAGCGGACCAATAGGTTGCGGTATCCTTCAGGACAAGCCCCGTCACACAAACTGCAGATGTGGCAGTAAATAATGCATCTGTCCATTTTGCACCGCCCAGGTCTCTTGTGGAAACAGGAAGTGTGAGAAGAAAACTCCCGATCAAAATAATGGATAAAAATCCTAATATGATAATCTGAAAAGAAGTCATATGTCTATGTACTTTTCGTTTAAACATTGCCCATACCTGCACCTTCTTAATATCATCTTATTGCCATCTTTATTTTATCTTAATGGGTATAAAGTACGTATTAAGCAAAATGGATGGAGTATTAAGATTGTATAAAGATGGATTTCCCATTGCGGCAAACATGTAAAAAAACAGCACCACCGGATAAACCGATGATGCTGTTGTTTACATGATTTTTTATTCACTTAATTTTGTATTTACTAAATTTGTTCCTTACAAATGCTTAGCATCAAGCTTTGCCATCAGAACCAAGAACGTTAACGATCTTATGTGCAACCATATCTTTAACAGCCTGACGAGCTGGTTTCAGATACTGTCTTGGATCGAAGTGATCCGGATGTTCGTTGAAGTACTGACGGATAACAGCTGTCATAGCAAGACGGATATCGGAGTCGATGTTAATCTTACATACAGCAAGTTTAGCTGCTTCACGAAGCTGATCTTCCGGAATACCGATAGCATCTGGCATTTTACCACCGTTTTCATTGATGATCTTAACGAATTCCTGAGGAACAGAAGAAGATCCATGAAGAACGATCGGGAATCCAGGTAATTTTTCAATACATCCCTTTAATACATCGAAACGAAGTGGTGGTGGAACAAGGATACCTTTTTCGTTTCTTGTACACTGAGCTGCTGTAAATTTGTAAGCACCATGAGAAGTACCGATAGCGATTGCAAGAGAGTCACAACCTGTTCTATCAACGAATTCTTCTACTTCTTCCGGACGTGTATAGCTTTCGTGACCAGCTTCTACACTTACTTCATCTTCTACACCTGCAAGTGTACCAAGTTCAGCTTCTACTACTGCGCCATGAGCGTGAGCATATTCTACAACCTGTTTTGTAAGAGCAATGTTTTCTTCAAAAGGTTTGGAAGAAGCATCGATCATAACAGATGTGAAACCACCATCGATACAGGATTTACACAGTTCAAAGCTATCGCCATGATCTAAGTGAAGAGCGATCGGAATATCCGGATTTTCTGCTACAGCTGCTTCTACTAACTTAACAAGGTATGTGTGGTTAGCATATGCACGAGCACCTTTGGAAACCTGTAAGATAACAGGGCTCTTCAGTTCGCCAGCTGCTTCTGTGATACCCTGAACGATTTCCATGTTGTTAACATTGAAAGCACCAATAGCATATCCGCCATTATAAGCTTTTTCGAACATTTCTTTTGTTGTTACTAATGCCATATTTTTTTCATCCTTTCTTTTTTAACTTTGTACGCCTCAAGACCATTTACACGTCTTTGGACATACTATCGTATTGATTTTACCACGTTTTTCAAAAAAGGGCAGAGGTTTTCTTAATTTTTTTGAAAAAATTTCTTTTTTGTTAAATTTGTGCGTTTCTTCAATATTATTTATTGTCATTATGTGCGTTTCTTCGTTTTTTGCGATACATTTTGCCTATGATATTTCCTGACACTTTTTATCTGTCAATTCTCGCAGATTCGGTCAATGGTCCGGATCTCCTCTTCCGTAAATACCGTATTTTCCACGATAGAAAGATTTTCTACGATCTGTTCCGGTTTGGATGCGCCAATTAAAACGGAACAAACTTTATCGTCCTTCAAAATCCAGGAAAGTGCCATCTGTGCCAGACTCTGTCCTCTTCCCTTTGCCAGTTCATTTAACTGCCTGATCTGTGACAAGCGTTCCGGAGTAAGTGCATTTTCCTTCAGGAATCTATGATCTCTAGCGATTCTGCTATCCTCCGGAATACCATGCAGATATTTGTCTGTCAAAAGTCCCTGTGCCAGAGGCGAAAAAGCAATGATTCCCACTCCCGCTTCTTTACAGAAATCTTTTACACCGTTTTCTTCGATATGCCTGTCAAAAATAGAATAACGTACCTGATTTACCACAAAGGGACAATGCAGTTCTTTTAAAATCTTAACTGCTCTCTCCGTAGTCGCTTTATCATAGTTTGACACGCCTGCATATAATGCTTTTCCGCTATGGACAATCTGTGCCAAAGCTTCCATGGTCTCTTCCAATGGAGTCTCCGGATCCATTCTATGATGATAGAAAATATCCACATAATCCAGCTGCAGTCTTTTCAAACTCTGGTCAATACTTGCACACAAGTATTTTTTGCTGCCCCAGTTTCCGTAAGGTCCCGGCCACATATCATATCCTGCTTTTGTGGTAATCACCAGTTCATCACGATAGGGAGCAAAATCCTCCTTTAAAATACGACCTGCATTTTCTTCCGCACTACCATATACCGGACCATAATTGTTGGCCAGGTCAAACTGGGTGATGCCTCCGTCAAAAGCAGTGCGACACATGGCTTTCATATTGTCATAGTTTCCATTACTGCCAAAATTATGCCAAAATCCAAGGGAAACAGCCGGAAATTTCAGTCCACTGTTTCCCACTCTGTTGTACACCATTTTGTCATATCTCTTATCACTTGCTACATAGATATCTGCCATAACCCCTCCTGTATTTTTGCATTTTTGTATTTTTGTTTTTTCTTTTACTTTTTTACTTTTTCTTTTGCTTTATCTTTTGCCTTTTGTTTTACTTTACCCGGTTATTTCGGAATCTGCAAGAAGCATCCTCCAATTTATGATATAATGTGTTCAAAGGAAAAACAAGCGACTGCGAAGCAGGCATTTGTTTTTCCTGCGCCATTAACGAGAAAACGTTCTGCGCAGCAGAACATGAAGCAGCGTATGCTGCGGGTTTTCGAGTCTTTGTAAAGAATTAAGTGCCAAGAAAAACAAGCGACACCGGAAAGGAGGCCATCCATCATGTCGGAAAAAGCCATTTTAGTTGTAAGTTTCGGAACCAGTTTTCCGGAAACGCGTTGCAAAACCATCGATGCCATAGAAAGCTATATCCAGCATGCTCATCCCAGGTATGCCTTTTATCATGCCTGGACCAGCCGAATCATTCGGCAAAAGCTTCTTCAAAGAGATGGGGAGTCTATTCCGGATGTGGCAGATGCCTTTCGGCAGATGGAAAAAGATGGTGTGAAAAACGTGTTTGTACAGCCAACCCACATCATTCCCGGTATCGAAAATACAAAAATGAAAGAAGATGCACAGAAATGGTCTGAAAAATTTAACTCCATTTCTTTTGGAAATCCGCTTTTTTCCTCTCCCATGGACTATCATGCTTTTTTAGAGAATATTACAAAAGAGTATTCTTTTCTGACAAATTCAGAAGCCCTTTTGTTTATGGGACACGGGACGGAGCATGAGGCAAACTCCATTTATTCCGATTTGGACTATGCTTTTCAGGAAGCAGGATATTCCAATTATTATGTCGGGACAGTAGAGGGAGCTACAGGTATGGACTCTGATGTAGCCTCTGTTAAGGGCCCTGATGCAGCTTCCCATGAAGCTACTGATTTGAACCGGATTTTGTCACGTCTCTCAGAAAAGAACTATCAAAAAATACATCTGGCACCACTCATGATTGTGGCAGGCGATCATGCCATAAACGATATGTCCGGTAAACATGCCGATTCCTGGGAAAGCATTCTGAAAGAACACGGTTATCACGTAGAATGTCACATCAAAGGCCTGGGGGAATATGATTTTATTCAGGAAATGCTGAATGCACACCTGTGTGACATATTATCATAGAAAGTGTAGGCCCAGGAAGTACGACGAACTTTTTCCTCACCGCCATAGAAAAAAGGCTGCCCTCAGGCAGCCCTTTGCATCTAAATCCAGCTATAATCCCCACCGGTAATTGCCAGACTGAGAAGGGTATCCATTTTTTCCACGTCTTCTCCTTCCACCATCTGAATCAGTTTGGCAGATTCCTTTGGCTCTGTGATTTCGTCATCCGGTCCGATCTCCATATCAATCTCTTCCCCACAATAGGGACAGACCATAGTAGGTGCTATCTGAATATCCAGAAATCTGGTATGGCAATCCTCGCATTCATAATATCCACATCTTTCCGTTCCATCCGGTACATAATACATAACGTTTTCTCCTTTTTCATCCAATCAAGCCCTTATCCATGCAGGCAGCCAGTTCCTTTGCATAATAGGTTATATAAATATCTGCTCCGGCACGGTAAGCACTTGCAGCGATTTCACACATCATCTTTTCTTCTGTCACCCATCCCTGCATAGTAGCTGCTTTAACCATAGCGTATTCTCCACTGACACTGTAAGCAGCCACCGGAATATCGGTGGCATCCTTTACCTGTCTGATCAGGTCGCCATAGCACATGGCAGGTTTGACCATCACGATATCTGCGCCTTCGTCGATATCCAGCATCACTTCTTTCAAAGCCTCCCGGCTGTTATGATAATCCATTTGATAAGATTTTCTGTCTCCAAAGGCCGGTGCTGATTCAGCCGCATCCCGAAATGGTTCATAAAAAGAAGAAGCAAATTTTGCAGAGTATGCCATAATCGGAGTTTCCAAATAGCCTGCCTGATCTAGTTTGCTGCGAATCGCTGCCACACGACCATCCATCATGTCCGACGGAGCCACCATATCTGCTCCTGCCTGCACCTGACTGAGTGCAATATCTGCCAGAACTTCCAATGTTTTATCGTTATCCACATAATCTCCACGCAGGATTCCGCAATGCCCATGGGAGGTATACTCACACATGCAGACATCACCGATCAGATACATTTCCGGGCACTGTTTCCTGGCCATGCGAAATGCTTTTTGCACAATTCCGCTATGGTCATAGGCACCACTTCCCACTTCATCCTTATGATCCGGGATTCCGAAGAGTATCACAGATGAAATGCCACTGTCCAAAAGCTCTATCAGTTTTTCCTCCAGTCGGTCCACACTATAACGAAATTGTCCCGGCATAGAAGGAATCTCCTGTTTTATTCCACTTCCTTCTACCACGAACATGGGATAAATCAAAGAAGATTTGTCCATTCTCGTCTCTCTTACCATTTTTCGGAGCGTAGCGCTGGTACGCAGTCTCCTTGGTCGGTATATCCTGTCCATTTATGCTAATCCTTTCTGTCTCTTTTTCTATTTGCCTGTGGCTCTTTTGCTATATTGCTTATATATTACTTATATTTTGCTTATTGATTTCTCATATATTACTTATTGATTTCTTATGGATTTCATATAGATTGCTTATAGATTCCATATATTGCTTATAGATTGCTTGTAGATGCTCATAAATTACAGATAACTTCCACCAGTCCATTCATTGTAGCCTCTTTTGAAATTTCACACTGCATCCCATACTCTGCTGCAGTCCGGGCAGTCTGCTTTCCGATACAGATTGCTTTTACGCCTCTGTAATCAAGTCCTTCTGTCATGGAAACAAATCCTTTCACCGTAGAAGAACTGGTAAAAACAACTAACGTATCCGGTTCTTTTTCAAATAGTTCTTTCAAATCGATGGCAGACTGCGCCGCATATGTGGTATCATACAGCGCAATGTCCTCTATGACAACATCCGGCACCCGGCTTATTTCCTGAATTAGTTCCTGATTTCCCATTTTTGCCCTTGGAATCATCACATAATCTCCCGGCAAAAGTACCTCTGCCAACTTTTTCCCCAAGGCTTCTCCATGGTATTCCTCCGGCATCAGATCTGCAAAAATGCCCTTTTCTTCCAGCTGCGCCTTGGTTCCACTGCCAATCACCGCAATCTTGACACCCAAAAGGCATCGGACGTCCAGCTTTTCCCGGGTAAGTACGCCCCAAAAATAATCCACTCCTGCAGGTGAGGTAAAAACAAGCCAGTTTGCTCCGGCGATTTTGTCATGTTTCTCTATAGTGTCATGCTCAACCGCCCTGTCATATTCTGCCTTAGCTCCATGCACTGCTACCCTGTCACGTCTTGTCACAGCATCATATCCTGTACGCTCCATCATATGGTGGATTGCAGAAACAAGTTTCTTCCGGTCCCCAGCAGGTTTGGTTACAATCGTGGGGATTTCCAGCACCTCCGCACCTCCGCTGCGAAGCTCCATGGCCAGCCCTTTACTTCGATCAGCAGGCCTTGTTACCACGATTTTCTTTCCAAATAAGGGTAGCTTTTCATACCAGGTAAAAGCTTCTGCCAGCCGGCACACCTGTCCAATCATCAGAATAGCCGGCGTTTCCAGCTTTTCCTTTTTTACTTTTTCCACCAGAGTACTAAGGGTAGCAACAACCCTGCGTTGCTGGGAGGTTGTTCCCCTGGATATCATGGCCGCCGGCATCTCCGGTTCCATTCCGGACTGAAGGAAACCATTGCAGATGTCTTCCATTGCAGTAACCCCCATTAGGAACACGTAGGTACCACCGGATTTCACCAGTGCATCAAAATCAATCTGTAACGTCTCTCCCTGCTTTTTATGACCTGTGATAATATGCAGCGAAGAAGAAAACTCCCGATGTGTTACCGGAATCCCTGCGTATGCCGGCACAGAAAGGGCCGAAGTCACCCCCGGTACCACCTCAAAGTTGATTCCTTCTTTTATCAGTTCTTCCAGTTCTTCACCACCCCGTCCGAACAAAAACGGATCGCCGCCTTTCAGTCTGACCACTTCTTTTCCCTGTTTTGCCAACCGGACCAAAAGCCTGCTGATTTCTTCCTGCTTTATGGTATGATGGCCGGAATGCTTTCCCACATATATTTTTTCTGCGTTCTCCGGTATCATAGCCACTATACTGCTTCCCACAAGGGCATCATAAACAACTGCATCTGCCTTTTTCAGAAGAGCATTCCCTTTTATGGTAAACAGTCCTTCATCCGAAGGTCCTGCTCCCACCAGATATACTTTTCCCTGCTTCATTCTTCCTGATTCCTGTTTTTCTATAAATTTCTAAAGGTCTTTTGATCCCCGCATTCTCTTTGCCAGCATAATCCCCAGCTGCTCTGCCTGGGAAACGTCCCCGGTTATTTTTCCGACCTGATATTCTTCCCCAAACTGCTCTTCATAATATAAGCCGGTTAAGGACAACTGATCTCCACTAATCTCTGCATAGGCTGCAATGGGCGAAGAGCATCCTCCGTCCAGATATTTTACAAAGGCCCTTTCTGCCATTGCCATCCTCCGGGCATTTTCATCCAGAAAACCTTCCAAAACAGAAGTATCAAAATCTTCCCTGCCCTGTACTGCCAGCATTCCCTGGCCGGCCGCCGGAATGATCTCATCCACTGTAAAATATCGGCTTATCCTCTGCTCCAGCCCAAGTCTTTTCAGACCTGCTGCTGCAAGCACCAATGCACTGTACTGACCGCTGTCCAGCTTCTCCAGACGGGTCTCAATGTTTCCTCGAATACTCTGAAAATCGGCATTGGGAAAAAGCTTCTTCATCTGCAATATCCGGCGTTTGCTGGAACATCCGATTGGTTTATGGAAATCTATCCCACTCATTCCCTTAGGCAGAACCAGAACATCTCTTGGGTCTTCCCTTACCGATACCCCAAGCAACGGATATCCTTCCGGAAGTTCCATCGTCACATCCTTCAGGCTGTGTACCGAAAGATCTGTTTTTCCCTCCTGAAGCGCCATGTCCAGTTCTTTTAAAAACAAACCTTTCCCGCCAATCTGGTCTAAGGGGATATGCAATATTTTGTCTCCGGTTGTTTTCATTGGCAAAAGTGTAGCACTGCATCCCGGCAAACCATTGATATGCTTTTGCAACATCTGTGCCTGAATCAGTGCCAGCTTACTCTCCCTGGTCCCGATACGTATTTCTTTCATCATTTATTTTGTAGTAATCTCCTAATTTTTTCACATACACTGCGGACTTTTTTATGATCGCTCCCATCGGAGCTCACTCCAAACACCAACCCATCATGCCGGATTAATGCAGGAAAATAAAAATCACTGTCTTCCTTACAGGAAGCATTGTTGACAGGAATTCCTTTTTCTTTGCAGAACAGGGCAATCTTATGATTCAGCATGGCATCTCCGGTACAGGCAAGTACAAAGTCCGGATATCCCTCCCGGTTCAAATCTGCTGCCTGACTCAGATATACTTCTTGATTCAAGTCTGCCGCTGGACTCAGATATGCTTCCTGCTTCAAGTCTGCTGCCGAACTCAGATGTGCTTCCTGATTCAAATCCGTCTCGTGACACAGATGTGCTTCCCGGTAGCACTGTGGTATCCATCGGACAGCCTGCTCATCGGATAACTGCCTGATCTTTTCCGTTACTTCCGGTGACACCACTGTCATTTCTGCCCCGAATTCCAAGAGACTCTGAATGCGTCTTTCTGCCACCCGGCCTCCACCGATAATAAATATGTTCTTATTTTCCATAGAAAAAAACAGCGGAAAATAGTCATGTTGTGCCATTTTAATACCTCTCATATTGCCCTACCTGAATATCTTCAAAGGTGGTATTTGCATCATACACCCGAAGTGCCATATCCAGCATAGGAAATAAAAGAACTGCACCGGTACCTTCTCCCAGGCAGAGATTTCCGTCTATGATCGGAGAAAGACCAAGTTCTTTCATGATTCCCCGGGTGGCCGGTTCCTGACTCATATGAGAGGGTATCATATAATCCACTGCTCCGGGGAACATTTTTTCCGCACACAGTGCAGCCACTGCACTGATGATTCCGTCTATCACAATGGGCACATGATAAAAAGCGCCTCCCAGATACACGCCTACAAGACCGGCAATATCCAGACCCCCCACACATTGCAGTACTTTTTCAGCAAATGCAGGAGTAATTCCGGATGACTGTAACCCGTATTTCTGAAGCGCCTGTTGGATAACTTCTTTTTTCCGGCTTAATCCTGCATCACTGAGCCCGGCACCTCTTCCGGTCACTTCTTCCACCGGCATCCCAAGCAGTGCGCTGGCCATTGCCGAGCTGGTTGTGGTATTCCCGATTCCCATTTCACCAGTGGCAAAAATGCGGTAGCCTTTCTGCTTATATTCCCAAACCAGATCTGCCCCTGTCTGAATAGCCTGCCACATTTCCTCTTTAGTCATAGCAGGCTCTTTCAGGAAATTTCCGGTTCCGGGAGCCACTTTCTTTGCCAGCAGATTTTCATGCGATGCCTGGCAACTGATACCGATATCCACAGGAATCACATCCACTCCTCCAGCCTGTCCCATCTGGCAAACCGAAGCAATCCCTTTTGCCATATCCAGAGCCACAATGGCTGTCACGTCCTGCCCGGCCTGGGTCACTCCCTCTTCTACGATTCCATTGTCTGCACACATGGCAATCACTGCGCGCTTATGAATATCCACTTCAGTCGTCCCCTGTATGGCCGCAATCCGGCAGATAAACTCCTCCAGCTTTCCAAGACCATCCAGTGGCTTGGCAATGGCATCCCATTTTGCTTTTGCCGCCTCCTTTATGGAGACGTCGGGTTTTTCTATTTGGAATTGTTCTGTCACATTTACCGGTTGCATACTTTCCATCCCAATTCTTTCACATAACTTACTACTTTACAAACACTTCTGTTTTTCCATGATCTGCTTCTTACAAAGCATTCTTGCTTTTCCATGATTTGCTTCTTACAAAGCATTCCTGTTTTTCCACCTGGCACATTGCTTCAAAAAATCAGCCCCAAATTCCGGACAGGAAGGATAATATAAATGAGGAAACCCTGCCAGAATCCCTTTATATTTTACCATACATTCCCAAAAGCGGTTCCCCACAGGCTTTTCTGCATGTGCATAATCTCCGTTTTCCGTACTGTCATAATAGTGAAATTCGTGAGCCTTTATTTTTTTTCCATCCGGGAAGGCCAGTTCCACATAGCCAAACCTGCCCAGACGTCCTGTATCATAACATTCTCCGGGAAGGACGCCGACCATTTCCCAGACATGTTCCTGTTTGTCTTTCAGACTTTTCTGTAAATACATAAATCCGCCACATTCGGCCAGCATGGGCATTCCGCTCTCTGCCGCCTGAAAAATGTCTTTCTTTATTTCTTCATTTTGTGACAACTCCTTTGCATAAAGCTCCGGATAACCACCACCAATCAAAATTCCATCCACATCCGGAAGATTTTGATCCTGTAAGGGCGAAAAATAGAGAATCTCTGCGCCATTTTCCTCCAAAAGTTTGAGATTATCTTCATAATAAAAGCAGAATGCACTGTCCTTCGCCACACCGATCCGGCAGGAAGGTTTCTTTTGTTTCCGTATTTGCCCTTGTCTTTGTATTTGTCTTTGTATTTGTCTTTGTATTTGTCTCTGATTGTCTGTTTCACTCTTACATTCCATCGCCGGAGCCTGCTTTGCCAGCATCAGGAATGCCTCCAAATCTATGGTACTTTCCAGGGTGTCTGCCAGATGATCAAGCTTCTCCCTTAAATCCTCTATCTCTTCCGGCATTTTCAGTCCCAGATGGCGGCTGTCCAAATGAAAGTCTTTTTGCTCCGGCAAATATCCCAGTACTTTAACCGGAAGTTCTGATTCGATCTGCTCTTTCATTGCGGGAAAAAGCATGGCTGACATACGATTCAGGATAACCCCTTTGATCAGATGCTCCGATTCATAATCCAGCATTCCTTTGATCTGAGCGCACACAGTCCTGCCCACTCCTTTGCAGTCCACGATCAGAACCACCGGTGTTTCCAACATAGTGGCCAATTCAAAGCTGGATCCCCTGATCCGGGTTCCGCCCAACCCGTCGAAGTATCCCATAACCCCCTCAATCAGAGAGATTTCATCGGAAGCTGAGCCGGTAAATAATTCTCTGGTGGCATTTCTGTCGGTAAAATATGGATCCAGATTTTTGGAAGGCACTTGTAAAACAGCACGATGAAACATAGGATCAATGTAATCGGGACCACATTTAAAGCTTCTAACATCCAGCCCTTTTCTGGCAAATAGTGTTAAAAGTCCACAAGTAATATACGTTTTTCCACTGCCGCTACTGAGAGCAGTTAACATCAAACGGGGAAAATTTTTCTTCATCTTCTCTTCCTACTCGTTACCTTCCGCTGTTTCTTTCTCCTGTTTCATTTTCACCAATGGTAAAGCTGAAAATCGTTACCGGATTTTGTCCCATCATCAGATGATAGTCTCCCAGTTTTTTTGCCTTACTAACTGAAATCTGTGTAGCTTCCACTTCAAGCTGTTTCTCTTTTGCCAGATCCGTCATTTCAGAAATGGTTTCCAGTGTTACAGCAGTTAAAACCACTCTGATTCCTGAAACATCTGGGTCTTCTGACATTTTTTCGACTAAAGCATCATATATTTCTCTTAAATGACCTCCTGTTCCACCAATAAAAACATGGGTCGGAGATGGTAAATCCTTTAGCCCATCAGGTGCTGTGGCATGTATGATTTCCAGATTATGTACACCAAATTTTTCTTTGTTTAATGAAATAGCCTGGCATGCAGATTCCTTTTGCTCCAGAGCATATACTTTTCCCTCCGGGCAAAGTCTGGCGCATTCCACAGAAACAGATCCGGTTCCTGCACCTATATCATAAACGATTCCATTCTGGGATGGTTTCAATTTGCAAAGAGATATGACTCTAACCTCTTCCTTTGTCATCGGCACATGCTCCAGCCGGATAAATTGATCATCCGATATCCCCGGTACTATCATTGTTTCATAATATAACTTGTCCTGCATTTTTTTACTCTGCCTTTACACAATCTTTTGGTTTTACATGTTTTTTCAAACTAATAAAAAAGAAATGGTATATGTAAAACAAATAGATACCAATATTGATCCATCCAAGTATTTGCAAATTAATCTCTGTATTCACCAAAAAAGCACCATATGTCATCAAAGACATCAGTTCAAGAACTATGGCCGGAATGATCAATTTAGCATCTAAGACAGCCAGAATCAATGCCAATATTTCATATAAAAATCCGTAACGTTCATGCATACTGGGCATAAAAATTACAACAGTATATATGCTTATAAAGGCAATCTGTATCCATTGAAAAGTCTCCATTTCCAGTCTCGTTTCAATCCTGTGCAAACACTCAATGAAAAAAGCAACCAGCACAATCAAAGATAAACTGATAGCACTTCCTGTTAAATACTTTCCAAGCCAATCCAATTCAACATTCGTAAAAATGCTCCAAAAAGACGGATAATTACAAAAAATCTCTCCGGAACCGTTCACCTGACCCCCATATACGCTTACAATATCAGTCAGGCTTCTCCCCATAAGGAAGGCAGGTATATCGATTACAAATACAGTAATCGGAACCCATATAAAAGATAGAATTGAGAACTTTTTCGTGCAGAACCAGAAAAAAAGCAAAAATGGGAGTAAAAAAACTGCCTGCAGTTTAAAAGCAAAAGCACATCCAAACAGTACTAACCCTGCTGTTTCTTTTCCCTGTATAAAAAATAAAAGACAAAGAATACAGAAAAACGTATAGATGGAATCACATTGTGCCCATGCGCAGGAATTCAGGAAAACAGTTGGCAGACAAAATACAACTGCATATGCCAAAATACCATTCCTTTTCTTTTTGTTATCAGCACTTATATAATATACAAGTAAGCCTGCTGCAACAGCCAATCCCAAATCAAATAAGGCGGAGAACATTTTATATAAAAAGAGAGCATTATCAAAAGGAATATGTGTCATAAATGCGATTGCTTCCTGATATGCAATATTATAATCGCCCACCTGCTTACCTAATCCATAGATTCCGCCATTATTTGAAATCTCTGAGAACCATGGTAATAAGTAATGATCCGCATCTGCTGAAATCCACTGTCTTGGAAAATAGCGTTCAAAAATTCCAACTACAGTTGCTATTACTGCAAAAATAGTTTCCAGATTGTTCTGTACAAATGAAACAAATTTTAATTCGATCTTCGACATTTTCACTTTAGCGAATCCCCCTTTCTATCAAAATCACATACAATCCACTTTGCTCACAGGGGATCTCCTGCAACATTTTGGGTGTTCCGGTTCGTACTTCTTCCTCCGGATAAGAAAGCTGATAACCATAAGATACGCTCACAGTTTCACCAAACTCACTCAGAAGCGTTTCTCCAAGCTTTTTCACTGCCGCCACATCATCCATTAAGACAAAACAGGTTCCCTTTTGACGCACCTGGGACGCAATATCACAGAACCTCCCATGGGCACTCAATAAAGTCCAGTTTTGCCAGCTTTTTTGAAGCCTGGAAGCAAAATAGGAAACAGAAGAGATTCCCGGAAGAATCCGGACATTCCAGATTTTTTCTTCTGCTGAGAGTTCAGCAGAACCTCTATCAAGTCCAGCAGAACCCCTGTCAAGTCCAGCAGAACCTCTATCAAGTCCGGCAGAACCCCTGTCAAGTCCATCGGCACCCCTGTCAAGTTCAGCAGAATCACGGAAAAACCCAGCAGCTCCACTATAAAATCCAGTATCTCCGGACAGGGCTACGACCACATTCCGATACTGTGGATGTTCTTTTAAATATGCCAGAATATCCTCCTTTTTATAAAGGGGAACCACCTCTTTACCGTACCGTTTCACATCCTTTAACAGTCTTGGTGCACCAAATATAACCTCGCTCCGGCGAAGCGCCTTATCTGCTGCTATAGTCAGGGTATCTTCTGAACCCATTCCTATTCCTACCAACGTAAGTTGTGTTTTCTCCTGCTTTGCATCATCTCCACGGTTTTCATCTGACGGATATTGAAATGCATTACAATCGATGTCCGCTCTCTCTATTTTTTTCTTTTGTATGTTCTTATTTTCAACATTCAGAAGTTTACATAACTCATTTTTTGCTTGATCCACTGTATATTTTGTTGTCAAGCTTTCTCTTTTCTCCGGATTTTCCAAAATAATAATCTGGCATCCACATTCTTCTGCCGCCTGGATTTTCTCCCAAAATCCACCTGCCGCTCCGGTTTCTTTTGTCACCATGTAAGTAGCCTGAATCTGTTTTATCATTTCCACATTCATTTCTTTAGAAAACGGTCCCTGCATGGCAATGACATGTTTTCCACTAAGTCCGGCCTTTTCGCAGAGTTCCAGACTTTCTATGCTGGGAAGCACTCTGGTAAAAATACGTTCCGTATCCTGACAGATTTTTACGAATTCTCCCAGTTGCTTACTTCCGGTGGTTAAGAAAATATTCCCCTCTTTGTTCTCTAAATAATAAGCTGCTTCTTTCATAGTAGAAAAAACACGCACATTTTCGCCTGGATTAGCATTCTTTTCTTTCTTGTCAAAGCCGCCTGCCTCCTGTTTTCCAAAGTCTCCATCACCCAGATCACGCGACACCCGATAATATGGAATCTTTGTTATCTCACAGGCTGCCTGTATCTTAGAAGTCACTTCTGTAGCAAAAGGATGAGTGGCATCCACCACACAAACAGGACTGATCTTTTCCAGCTGTCCGATCATCTCATCCCGGTTCATCCGTCCCTCCAGCAGGGTAATATAGGGATTTTCTTCCATAACCAGACGTCCGTATTCGGTCGCTACGCTGACGGTACACTGTATTTTATTTTCTGCCAGCCATGCCGCAAGGGTGCGGCCTTCGCTGGTGCCTGAAAAAAGAAAAACACCACTCATAACATCCCTCATACCAAATTCTCTCGTATCACATTTTCAGCTATCGTATTATCAGATACCATCTTTTCAGATACAGTGCCTTCAGAGACTGTCTTTTACCTCACGATATCCACGGGGTGTGACCATATGCTGACGGAGTACTTTTGTCTGTTGGTTGCCGACAAACACTGTAGTAAACATATTTACCTGGGTATTACGAAGCTCTGACAACGTCAAAATCCTGCTCTTTTCACCTTCCCGGCCGATATTTTCCACAATTCCGCAGATTCGATCCGGCGGCAAAGTCTGAAGTAAAATATCACAGGCCTTCTGTAAATAATCTGCCCGTTTATGGCTGGACGGATTATAAAGTACAATACCCAGATCCGCTTTTGCAGCACACTCCAACCGAGCCTCTATTTTTTTCCAGGGTGTCATCAGATCACTGAGACTGATAATCGCGAAATCGTGGATCAACGGAGCCCCCAGAATGGCCGCACCACTGCTGGCTGCGGTAATCCCCGGAATCACCTGAATGTCCAACCCTTTCAGGATATCCTTTTCCTCATCCGTAAGCAGTCTTTCCCCTGCTTTTCCTTCCCTCAGCATCTTTTCTGCCACTTCATACATCAGACCGGCCATACCATATATTCCGGCATCACCGCTGCTGATCATGGCAACCCTCTTTCCACGAAGAGAGTGCTCCAACGCAAGCAAGCATCTCTCTGCCTCCTTTTTCATAGGAGTCGTAAAGAATTCTTTTCCTTGAAAATGTTCTTTAACTAAGTTTACATAAGTTTGATATCCTACTATGATATCACATTTCTCCAGTGTTTTCACTGCACGGATCGTCATATCCTCATAGGCACCGGGACCGATTCCCACCACATATACTTTACTCAAAACAAATCGTTCCTTTCTGAATTCCCACTGCAAGGGTCATTCCCTGATAACTTACTTTCTTCTGTATCAGATAGTCCGCCCCTGCTGCTACAGTTGCTCTTTCGCAGACATTAGAAACTCCCGTCACTTCCTTTACAAATTCCGATTCCGAAAAGCACTCCGTCTCTTCCGGGAGTTGCTGTTTTTCCAGTTTTTCCGAAGAAAAAGTTAAAAAGGGCACATTGAGAATCTCTGCTGCCTGCAGGAGCCCCTGTTCATCCTTTTTCAAATCAATAGATGCCATACACTTTACCGCATCCGGCACAAGCTTTAACTGATCCAGCACACAAAGGATGAATGCCATAAGTTCCTGTACATTTTTGCCTTTTTTACATCCTACTCCCAGAATCACATTCTTCGGAATCAGCTGCAAAGTCATTTCTCCGGTCATATCCGCGGTTTTCGACTGCAAAGCTGCTTCCTCGATCATATCTGTGCACACCAATTCATCGGTACGATTGGAAATCATTACTTTCACATATTGTATGCCGGAATCCTCACCCTGTGGCACAGAACTTTCTACCCATTGCACAGTCACCTCATCCGGCAGTGCACCTTCCACTTCAAAATCCTGTTTGGAAATGGAAATAACACATTTTTTTCCGTCCACAATAGCGGCTGCTACATCTTTTGCTTTCTTCATATCCGATATCTTAAGGCCATTTGTCTTGGCAAAGGTATCTACTGCAAAGAGTTGATTTACATCACTGGCAGTGGTATTGATCAGCTGTCCACCCAGAATTTCCGATAACAGTTCTGCCAGTTTTTCTCCACCACCCAGATGACTGGATAAAATAGGAATCACATATTTCCCCTTTTCGTCCATCACAATAACCGGTGGGTCTGTTTTCTTATCTTTTACAAAGGGCGCAATGCTTCGAACTGCAATGCCACAGGCTCCTATAAACAGGATTGGTTCCTTTCGCTCAAAGGCCCGGGCAGCAAACTCCCGTATATCACCTGCCCATGGAAGAATGAATTCCTCCGCTCCATACTGCCAGAATCGACATTTGGAATAAAGAGAAATAGAAAGTGTTTCTCCCTCTGCCAATCCCAAAGCAGCTTCATACACTCTGCAGTCTTCCGACTCCAGAATTTCTTTTATTCTAATGGAAAGATTTTGTCCTGCTCTTGTAAAGCTGATGGCGCTAATATTCATTATGTAAACCTTTCTTTGGGATTTTGCTTCGATTTTTCTTTGCAATCTGTGTTATGTAAACCTATTTGTTCCATAAAGAACATTATACTATTCCAGATTATCTTTATATCATTTTATTGGATCATTTTATTGGACTATTTCATTACATTATTTTATTACATTATTTTATAATATCATTTTGTCACAGCAGATAATTCTCTTATCAGGTTTTCCGCCTGCTCCGTCTCTGCCAGCAATCCAAATTCATTAGAAAACAATATGACTTCGATTTGAACTTTATTTCCGGAAAACCGTCCGGCGTGATATTTTACCAGTCTGGCAGTTTCTCTCATGACAGCTTCTTTTAAGCCTTGTTTTTCCAGCAGCCGGACCGCTTCATCTGTTGCCACACATTCCATGATCTGCGCGCTCAGACTCTCGCCACCACCAAACTGCCTTGCAAGCCGGGACAGCATATCCATTCTGCCATCCCCATATCTGGAATGGGTATTTTCCGTTCCGGCAGCAACCTTGATCAATTTCCCCAGATGCCCCGTAAAAAGAACCTTCTCAAAGCCAAGTTCTGCTGCGATCTCCATGGAATCTTTCACAAAATTGGAGCATTTCACCGCATGATCCAGCGGATAGTGATACTGCTTCTGCATAAACTGAAGTCCATAATTTCCGGGAGCAATCGCCACCGCTTTCTCCCCCTGGGCCCGGTGCATCTTAAGCTCCACACGGATCGTCTCAATAAGTGCCTGATCACTCATGGGTTCCACAATACCCGAAGTTCCAAGCACAGAAATCCCACCTTGGATTCCAATCCTTGGATTGAATGTTTTTTCTGCCAGATGTATTCCCTCCGGAATACTGACTGTCACCAGCAGGTCTTCCTTGCAATCATATAGTTTACATAATTCCAAAACCTTGTTTTTAATCTGTTCCCGTGGCCCGGAATTGATAGCTGCAACTCCAACCGGCTGATCCAATCCCGGTTTGGTTACTCTTCCTACGCCAATACCTCCCTCGATATAAATTTCCGGAGTTTTTGCCTGCTCAGAAGCTTCTGTCTGTTCCGGGGATTCTGTCTGCTTCGGAGGCTCCTCCTGTCCTCCACTACTCTTTCGTTCTACTCTGGCATACACCAGCACTCCATGGGTAACATCCGGATCATCACCGGCATCCTTGCGTACTGCGCAACTGACATATTCCGGCAGATGCATATCGATATCCTCGATTTCCAGCAGGAGCAAAAATCCCTTTGGTGTCATAAGCTTTATATGGTCCACTCTTTCGCCGGTAAGAAGCATTTCCGCAGCCGCACCGGCAGCACCGGCAGCACAGCTTCCGGTAGTGTATCCATATGACATTTTCTTTTCATCCTTCACGATAAATTCCTGAAGTTTCATGCGTTTTTATTTCCTCTTGTCTCATCCAGGCCATAAAGAAGAGCATTGCATATTGCTGCCGCCACATTGCTTCCTCCTTTTCTGCCCCGGTTCACGATACATGGCACTTTACTTTCCAGAATCAGTTCTTTGGATGCCACCACATTTACAAATCCCACCGGCACTCCAATGATGGCTGCCGGTCTGTAGCCTTCCTGCATCAATTCATACAGCCGGATCAGCGCAGTGGGCGCATTTCCGATTGCAAAAATAACCGGTTTATGTAACCTTGCTGCCCATTCCATACTCACTGCAGCTCTGGTACATCCACGCACCTTTGCTTCTTTCATAACATCCGGATGAGCCATGAAGCAATGTGCCTCACCACCCAGACCTTCCAATGTTCTTTTGGATATTCCGGATAACACCATGTTGGTGTCCGTTACAATATCTGCTCCTTTTCTCAGGGCATCATAAAGTATTTCTTTCACCCCTTCCGAAAAATACAGGGTGTCCGCATATTCAAAATCCGCTGTTGTATGAATCACTCTTTTGATGATCTCTTCGTATTCTTTTGGCAGCTGCTTTCCCATTTCCGAAAGTTCTTTTGTTATGATGGCAAAACTTTCTTTTTCAATATCTGCCGGAAGAACGTGCTCTATTTTTACCATTCGATTCCCTTTCTGGCCAGAATACCTTTTTCATAAGGGTGTCTCTGTATCTTCATCTCTGTAATATAATCCGCATGTTCCAGAAAAAAGGAATCCGGATCACGCCCTGTAATCACCAGTTCTATTATCTGCCTGTTTTCTGATGCAGCCAGAATGATTTTAGAAACCAGCCCCCGGTCAAGCAGCCCATAACGATAAGCAGATGTTAGTTCATCCAGCACAACCAACAGAACCGGACCATCTTGACACTGATCCTGCAATTCCTGAGTTTCCGGTTCCTGATCTGCCACTTCCTGAATTGCCGGTTCCTGATCTGCCGATTCCTGAATTGCCGGTTCCTGATATGCCGGTTCTTGTCCAGCTGATTTCGCATTCAGCAGAACTCCCAGCACCTTCTCCAGAATATGGTTGTGACATTTCGTGATTTCCTCTTTATCCTGCTCTGTCATATCTTTATAGAATCCAAATTTCTTTCCGATGAGCTCTACTTCCAGGTTTTCCAGTTTCTGAAGCACTCCTATTTCAGAAGAAATATTTCCCTTCATAAACTGGCAGAAAAGCACCTTTTTGCCAGCACCG
Organism: uncultured bacterium; assembly: GCA_945949875.1. Classification (GTDB taxonomy): domain Bacteria; phylum Bacillota; class Clostridia; order Lachnospirales; family Lachnospiraceae; genus 1XD8-76. The sequence continues at coordinate 7,791 of CAMFGH010000010.1, read as the reverse complement.
GAAAAGCGTACTGCAAGTCCTATCGCTGCTGTTGTTTTTCCTTTTCCGTCCCCATGATATACCTGTATCATCCTATTTCTTCCCCATACTTCTTACTTATTTTCTTATCTGATTTTTCATTCAGTCCATTTCTCTGCTTATTCGCCCTGTAATATCTCATATATCTTATCCATATCACAGTATTTGCGAAATCCTTCCGCCAGCTTGTCAAACTGCTTTTCGCGATATTCATCCAGAGAAATCATATCCTGCGCAGCGATTGATATTCCTTTTTTCTTTGCCAGAATATCCAACAGCGCGCAAATGGTCTCTTCTCCATCCAGTATTCCATGAACATAAGAACCATATACCTGATCCTGATAAGCTCCGTCGGAGAAAAAGGCTTCCCCTTCACCGCTTTCCCTGGAAATCCTGGCAATCGGAGTGATAATCTCTCCCTCCACTGCACTGCTGATACCCATATGAATTTCATAGCCTTCCATCGGCAGACCGTCAAGTCCTTCCAAAAATCCGTTAGAAATAGAAAAATGCCCTTTCACTTGAGAACGCACTTTTTCCCTGGAAAGCACGGTTTTCACCGGTAAATATCCCATTCCTCTCAGCGTTCCGCCTTCTTCTGTGCCATAAGGATCTTCCACCCATTGTCCCAGCATCTGATATCCTCCACAGATACCAAATAAAACCGTTCCATTTTCTTTTGCTTTTCCAATGGCTCTTTCCATCCCGCTTTCCCGAAGCCATTTCAGATCACCCATGGTATTTTTAGTTCCCGGAAGTATGATCATATCCGGAGTTTTCAGATCTTTTATATAGTTTACATAACGCAAATTAATAAGAGGCTGGCGCTCCAGCATCATAAAATCTGTGAAATTGGAAATATGTGGTAATCGGATCACTGCTATATCAATCACTCCGCCTTTTTCAGCGCTGGAAAAACGCTCGGTTAAAGAATCTTCATCTTCCAAATCAATCTGTAGGAAAGGCATCACGCCAACCACCGGAACCCCGGCTCTTTCCTCCAGCATTTGAATCCCCGGATCCAGAATGGTCTTATCCCCTCGGAACTTATTGATGATCAGGCCTTTTACCCTTCTCTGCTCTTTTTCCTCCAGCAAAAGCATGGTTCCCAGAAGTTGTGCAAATACACCGCCTCTGTCAATATCCCCCACCAGAAGAACCGGAGCATCCAAAAGCTCTGCAAGGCCCATGTTCACAATATCATCCTGCTTCAGATTGATCTCTGCCGGTGAACCTGCTCCCTCTACTACGATGACATCATATTCACTTTCCAATTTATGATACGCGGTCAGAATGTCCGGAACCAGCTTTTTTTTATATGCAAAATAATCTCTGGCGCTCATATTGCCTAAGACTTCGCCATTCACAATGACCTGAGAACCCACATCATTGGTTGGCTTTAACAAAATCGGATTCATCGCCACATCCGGCTGGATTCCAGCCGCCTGAGCCTGCATTACCTGTGCACGCCCCATTTCCATCCCATCTTTTGTGATAAAAGAATTCAGAGCCATATTCTGTGACTTAAAAGGAGCCACTTTATAGCCATCCTGTTTCAGAACCCGGCAAAGAGCTGCCACAATGATACTTTTTCCCGCATTAGACATGGTGCCCTGAACCATGATTACTTTTGCCATTTTGTCGTCCTTTCTTCCTTCTGTCACTTGATCATCTGCCCCTTCATTCTTCCATCTGTTACTTAATCATCTGCCCCTTCATTCTCCCGTTGATTTTTCTCGCGATGATCCTTCCCTCAATCTTTATCCATGTGCTTCTCAAAGAGCCATTTTTGAATTTCCTCCAGAAGCACATCATTTTCTTCCCGTTTTCGGATTACAATGCGATAATCACCTTCGGATAGGCCTGTAAAATTACTACAGCTGCGAATGAGAATCCCTTTTTTCAGAAGTTCTTCTTCCAGCCCGGGCTTTGTAGAAAACATCAGAAAATCAGCTTCTCCGGGAAGTACCCGGATCCCCATTTTTTCCAGTCTTTCTTTCACATACTGCCTCTCCTCTTCCAGCCACCTGTGGGTCTGCTTTACAAATTTTTCCTCAAAACAGGCTGCTACCCCGGCTTTCTGGGCAGGCAGGGAAACACTCCAGGGCTGGGCACATTCTTCCATCCTGTGTATCAGTTCCGTATTTCCGGAAAGACCATATCCCAGTCTCAGTCCCGGCATGCCATACATTTTAGTAAAAGCTTTCACCACAAACAAGTTGGCGATTGCCTCTATTCTATCAGTAACGCTTTTTCTTTTTTCATCCGACACAAAATCCATAAAAGATTCATCCAGTACCAAGAACAGATTTTCCTTTTCTGCTTTTTCCAGCATACTTTCCAGAATTTCTTCCGGCAATAACAATCCGGTGGGATTACCCGGATTACATAAAAATACCAGTTCTACATCTTCCGGAATCTCAGAAATATCTTGTTTGGTAGGTAAAAAATCATTTTCTCTGGATAAACATATTTTATAAATATCCATGTCCGGAAGACTTCCAAGAGCCTGTTCATACTCCTGAAACCCCGGAGCAAAAACAGCGGCCCGCCTGGGATGCAGCGCCTGCACCAGTCGGTAAATCAAATCGGAAGCACCGTTTCCACAGATGATCTGCTGCTCTGTGACACGGTTCCCCCGGTTTTCTTCCAGATGGCAAATGGCTCTTTTCAGCTCCGTACAATCCGGATCCGGATAATGAACCGATCCCCTCACTCCCAGTATCGCTGCCTGACAAACTTTCTCCGGCATACCAAAGCAGTTGATATTGGCTGAAAAGTCCAAGTCTATGGAGTTTTTATATATATTTCCGCCATGCTCATAGCGCGCCATGATAACCTCCTTGTGGTGCGGACAAAAGAAACGTCCCCACTGCAACGCCCACTGCCAGCACAAATAAGAGCAGCGTCATCCACATCAGCATACATGCCCGGTGGATATCCTGTCTCTCTATCTCTCTGTCTGCATCTCCAATGGTTGGTTTTTCAACTATTTTTCCAAAATAACTGGCATTGCCTGCCAGCATAACACCAAGTGCCCCGGCTGCCACACTTTCCGTCTGGGCAGAATTGGGACTGGCATGCTTTCTTCTGTCTCTTTTCCAAATACGAAATGCCTGTTTCATATTCATCCCCAACACACCGCTGGCAAGAATCATGAAAATTGCACTGAGCCTGGACGGAATCAGATTCAGCAGATCATCCAGCTTTGCTGCCGGTCTGCCAAAATACAGATATTTTTCATTTTTATATCCAATCATGGAATCCATGGTATTTACAGCCTTATATAAATAGACCAGCGGAGCACCGCCGATTGCTGCAAAGAGAACTGGGGCAAGCACTCCGTCTGATGTATTCTCAGCCACAGTTTCCACTGCCGCCTTGATCACACCTTCTTCAGATAAATTGGCAGTATCCCGTCCTACGATCATGGAAACTGCATGTCTGGCCTCTTCCAGACCCTCGTTCTGAAGCGCAGAATATACTTTCATACTTTCTTTCTGCAAAGACCTTGCTGCAAACATGGTATAGCACAAAAAGCTTTCCAGCCCCACACCAAGCCATATATTTACACGATATGCGCCCCATAAAATAAGTGCCGGAATAGAAGTTCCTACTGCAACAGTAACAATGACTGTTACTACACCTGCTGTCAGTTCCCCGGTTTTATTCTTTGGAAATAGTTTTCGAAAGAATTTTTCACAAAAAGTAATCCATGACCCGATTCCCTGAACCGGATGCCACAGACCATGAGGGTCTCCCAATATAAAATCCAATATCAGACCGATCACAACAGAGATCAAAATCTGTAAACTTCTACCCATACTGCTTCCTTCATTAATTTCCTAACGCTACTTCTTTTAGCCATACCATCTATCTGTTTACGCCATACTTTCTTCCTGTTCTGCATAGCGATACGCACTTTATTTCAGCCTCTGAGGAATGCCACAGATCACCCGATATACCTGCTCCGATCTTTCTGCCAGAATCACAGAGGCCCTACCGCAGACTTCGCGCCATTTTCTTTCAAAGGCATCCATAGGTACTACTCCGCATCCCACTTCTTCCGTTACAACAATCACACCCGGATTTTTCTCACAGAAAGCTTTTGTTTCCTGTAAAAGTTGCTCTTCGTCAGCCCCCTGCTGCATCCGTCTTCGCAGATACAAATGGTAATGCCGAATCAGATCCATCTTTTTCCGGCACAAACAATATCCGCATTCTATCTGTGTATCCTGCTCGGCATCTGAATTTATATCTTTATCTATATCTTTATCTGTATCTTTATCTATATCCATATCCTGACCGTCTATTATGGTTGCATTTACCGCATCCTTCAGAAAAGACCGAGCAAATGCATATTTCCCCTGACTGCTGCCACCTGTAATTAAAATCATATTGTTCGTCTCCCCATCTATTCCCACCTGCATGCTGTAATATCTACCGGTAAACTACATCCTTTGCGAACAATCCATATTTCTCACAAGCAAACAATATAGCCTGCCAGCAGCACAAATCCTGCCATCATACACTCACATACCTGCAAGAACCATCCTGCCAGATCCCCGGTGATGCCGCCAAACATTTTCTTCGACATCCTATGATACCATACATAACTGATCAGCATAGCTGCCAGCATGGCACCTGCCAAAAACGCATTCAGCCAAAAAGCCAGTCCCATTGCCAGAATAAATTCCAGGAGTAAAATCACTTTGGTCATCCTTTTATCCGCTTCCGATTGGAACATGGCCACAAGTCCACTGTTTTTTGCACAGGGAAAAGCCGCCACTGCAAAACCGCTTAATACCCTGCTGGTAAAAAAACCGATTGCGACCACATAAATCATTTCATCCGTTAGTTCCCACCAGATGCCAAAATTTAGAATACATAGTGTAATTGCTCCAATCACTGCCATGGCACCTACATGGGAATCTTTCAGTATTTCCAGCCGTTTTTCCTTTTCCTGCCAGGAACCCAGTGCATCCGACGTATCCATAAATCCGTCTAAATGAATCCCGCCCGTAACCACAATCGGAAGAATCACAAAAACAGCGGTACGAATCCCATGACCCAATCCGATCCCATCAGAAAGATATCGAAAACCTACCGTCAATCCGCCAAGCAGTGCACCAACAAGTGGAAATGCACACATGACATAGCGCATATTTTCTTTTTTCCATTCTACCTTTGGCATCGGTACTTTAGAGTACATGGCAAAGGCAATGATGATACTGCTGATTATCCTCATTTCTTATTTCTACTTTCTTTACTTTATCCGCAGTGGTATCCCGCATACCACTTCTTCCACCCGATCTGCCATCTGTGTCAGAAAAGCGTTGCACTCATTCAGACACTCCATATATCGTTTCATATCTCCATCAAACAGGGAGCCATCTTCCGACACATTTCCGGTGACGATGACCAGATGCTCTACCTGTTTTTGCAGACGTGCAATACCTTCTTTTATGATCTGCACACACCTCTCGCCTCTGCCCTCTTCTTCAAACATTTCGTTTGCCACCAGATTGGGAATATCCTCAATCAGAGCTACAGTGTCCTCTAAAGGCTTTGTTTTCTCTTTTTCAGAAATCTTATAGTCACCTAAAAGCTTTGATTTCTCCTTTACCGGATCCTCAGTGCCACCGGACAGATCCAGCTTCTCCAGAAAAAGAGGACACTCTATGGTATCAAATTCTTTTCCCTCACGCAGCTTTTTATGACGATCTACTCTCTGTTTTCCTTCTTCTCCGGAGGCAATCATGGTCGCCAGATAAATTCTTTTTTCTCCCAATTCCAGGACAAGGCTCTCTGCCCGCTCTGATTTACCGCTGCCACTGCCACCGATCACCAAAATCACCATATATTATATCCTAACTAGTCATCCGTGCCCTTTCTGAACTCCGTTGTAAATCCCGGATCATACAATTTCGATCTGCTGTATTTTGCACCTGCCACCACATCACCCACAATAATGAGTGCTGTCTTGGTAATTTGATTTTCCTCTGCTGCCTTCGCCAACGTATCTACCGTACAAAGGATGCGCTTCTCATCCGGCCAGGTTGCTTTGTAGACAATCGCTGCCGGCGTTCCCGGTTCATAACCGCCTTTTATCAAACGTGAGGACAGTTCTTCCAGCATTCCTGTACTCAAAAAAATCACCATCGTAGCATGGTGCGATGCAAAAGCCTCTATGCTTTCCTTTTCCGGCACCGGCGTTCTCCCAGCCATACGGGTAATGATCACACTCTGGCTCACATCCGGCAGCGTATATTCCAGATTCAGAACCGATGCAGCGCCACAAAAAGAGCTGACTCCCGGAGTATAGTCATAGGCAATCTCTCTTTTGTCCAGTTCGTCCATCTGTTCCCGGATTGCTCCGTACAAACAGGGATCACCGGTATGAAGCCTGACGCACATCTGTCCTTTTTCTTCTGTTTCATACATCACAGCAAGAGTTTCTTCCAGCGTCATTTTTGCACTGTCAAAGACCATGCATTCCGGCTTTTTCTCTTCTAAAATCATTGGATTCACAAGGGAGCCGGCATAGATGATCACATCCGCCTGCTGAATATATTTCTGTCCTCTCACCGTGATCAAATCCGGTGCTCCGCTTCCTGCACCCACAAAATGAATCATCCTATATTTCCTTCCCACTTCAGCCTGATTTTTGCCTTCTTACCAGCATATTTTCCCAAACTATTATGTAAATCAATACTCGAATCTATTACCAAAGAACAGGTGATTCCGCAGCCATTCTCTCTCTGATAGCAATAAAAATCCCTGCTTTGTCCTTCTGATTTACAGATATCGGAGCCTTCCATCCCCAGCTCCTTCATCAGTGCCATAATAGTCCCTCCATGAACCACCAGCACAAAATGCCTGTCTCCGAAAGCCCTCTTTTGCTTATCTTCCATAAAATCAACAGTCTTACAACTGGCAGCTTTGGAATCCATATCCATCGAATCCATATCTATCTTTCGAATTAAAGCATCAAAAGCCTCTACACATCTTTTTTGAAAACTGCTTCTTTTTTCCATGCCGACACATATCATCTCGCCCTGACTGTCTATCCACTCCCGATATTCCGGCAGCTCACAAAGCTGTTCATAGTTTTTTCTTTCAAAAGGACCAAAGTCTGTCTCTTGAAATCCGTCTATGCTTTCTATATGAAATCCCGGATACAGCACTTTGGCAGTCTCAATACAGCGTCGCATGGGACTGGAATATATCACTGGCTCTATCTCCTCTGAGGTCGGATAAATCCCCCTTGCTTTCTTCTGCTTCAGTTCTTCTATACCTTCCGGGCAAAGAGATTCATCTGAACTTCCAATATATTGCCGTTTTATATTACCGCTTGTTTTCCCATGCCTTATTAAATGAATATAAATCACACTTCTGCCTGCCTTCCGACCATGCCGCCCAATCCTGCTATACCCTTATTTCACATATGTTTTTTCCTTATTTCGCATATGTTTTTTCAACATTTCACATATGTTTTTTTCACATTTCACATATGTTTTCTATTTTACACTATTTACATCTAATTGGCAAAATAAGACTCTCTTCTTCATCGTAAAAGCCTGCTTTGAAATTCTTTATACAAACCTATTCCAACCCCTTTTGCAGTGCATCATTTACAGCATTTTTGATTACCTTACTTGACATTGTTGCTCCACTGACTGTGTCAACATCATATGTATTTTCCTGTATCATTGTATCAAGCATGACAGAGGAATTAAAGACGGACATTATCATCAACCGGGACGCGCTCTT